>CAZYQJ010000427.1:0-5248 GCA_964649925.1 uncultured Litorilinea sp. | reverse complement strand
TGGCAGGGGGGAGGGTGAGATGACTATCGACTACGCACGCCGCAACGAAATGCTACTGCTGCACCGTGACGTGACGCCGAACGCCTACCAGCGCGGGTTAGAAGATTGCCGCTACCTACACCGCTATTTCAACCCGTTCCCCATCGGCAGCCATGAGTGGTGGGAATACTGCCGGGGCAACGAGGACGCGCGCAAGGCTGCGCGGCTGGAGAAAATCTAATTTATTGCGCGTAGTTACCGCAATCGTGCGGTCTACATAAACCAGGCAAGCCGAGGCACGAGCCAGGGCAAGCCAAGTTCCTTATAGGAGGGTAGTTGTATGGCTTTTGATGTGAAGCAGTATACGCGGGGGCAGTGGCTCAAGGGCGAGGACCTTGAGGAAGGCGAGCGGCTGGTCGTCACGATCAAGCGGGCGTATGAGTATGAGTTCCCGTCCGGCGACAAGTCGCCGGTGCTGGAATTCCTGGAGATCGACGAGAAGTTGACCCTGAACAAAACCAGGGTCCGCAAGCTTGTCGAACTCCTGGGCACGGACACGGACGCCTGGGAAGGGCAGATAATCGCCCTCTACCCGATTGACGTGCAGTTCAACGGCAAGACGATGCCGAGCGTCGCCATTGCCGCTCCGCCCAAAAAGGCGCGCGTGCAGGCCACGACCCACAACGATGACGTGCTGTTTGAACGATAAGCACGCGCCAACCCAGGGGGCTACGTGCCCCCTGGGGCATTCCCCGGAGACATGGCTATGACGACCGAATCCACCAAAATGCTCGAATGTGCCCTGTGGTACATCGGGGGCGGGTGGCGCGTCTTTCCGGTGACAGCGGAGGGCAAGCAGCCGTTAACGCCTAACGGCTATCACGATGCCAGCATGGACCCGGCACAAATTCGGGCCTGGTGGACGGAATGGCCGGACGCTAACATCGCACTGGCCTGCGCGCCATCGGGGATAATTGCCCTGGACAGCGACCCAGCCCATCACGACGAGACAAGCGCAGCCCTGGCGGGCGACTTGATCCACGAATTCGCCACAGTCACGCAGCAGACGCCAACCGGCGGGCTGCATTTTTTGTACCGGCTGCCCGCCGGCGTGACGTTGAGCAACAGCAACAAGGGTCTGCCTCCTGGCTTTGACGTGCGTGTCAATGGCTACATTCTGCTCGCCCCGTCTGCCGTGACCTACCACGGCGATGATGCCAGAGCGAAGGGCGTCCCGAATGGGCATCGCGGCGAGTACGAATGGATGGCTGGCCGCCACCCCTACAATCTCAATGTGCAACCGCTCCCCGCCGAAATCCTGGCCGCGCTGACGGCCAAACCCGCACCCCGACCCGCCGCACCGCTGCCGGTAGATACGGCACAGATCAATACGCCCTATGCGCGGGCGGCGCTGGAACGAGAATTAGACACCCTGGCCCGCACCCCGATGGGACAGCGCAACGAGCAGCTAAACCGCAGCGCCTTCAGCTTGGGCCAACTGGTCGCAGGCGGCGCGCTGGACGAACTGGACGTGGTGCAGAAGTTGGGCGATACGGCGTTGGCTATCGGGCTGGATGAACGCGAGACGGCCAGCACGATCCGCAGCGGCATGAAGGCCGGGATGCAAAACCCGCGCGGCGTGCCGGTGTTCCCCGAATTGACCTGGCCCTCTGCGCCTACAGTCAACGGCAACGGCAAAATCCACGACGATGCAGACGCGCCGCTTGACCTGGCCCGGCTCAACTACAAGGCAGAGGACGGCGGCATCCTCGACGTGTGGCTGGCAGTGCATGGCCCCGACTGGCTGTTCGTCAACGGCTACGATGTTTGGCACTACTGGCACGGCACGCACTGGCAGCCGGACGAGAGCCAGCAGATCAACATCAGTATCCAAACGTTGATGCAGCAGCTAAATGACTTCGCCCATGCCCGCAAAAAAGGCGGCGGGCGATGACAAGGAAGCCCTCGCCATTGCCAACGCCTACATCGCCGCCACCAAGCGCAGCCGCAGCCGCGTGGCTTCAGTTGAGGGCATGGCTCAAGCGCATCGCAGCACGCGCACCGCCGATCTCAACGCGGGCAACCTGCTCAACCTGCAAAACGGCACGCTGGACCTGGACACCCTGGAACTACACCCCCACGACCGCGCACGCGTGATCACCTACTGCCTGCCCTATGCCTACGATCCCCAGGCAACCTGCCCGCGCTTTCGCCGTTTTGTGCGTGAGGTGCTGGTGCTGGAAGGCACGACTACACCCGACGACGACCTAATCATGCTCTTTCAGGAGTTGGCGGGCTACACGCTGACGACAGACACCCGCCATGAAATTATGGTCTGGCTGTCAGGCGAGGGTGGCAACGGTAAAACCGTCGCCATTAGCGTGCTGCGCGAACTCCTGGGCGGCATGGCGGGCAATGTGGACTTCCAAACGCTGGGCATGGCGGGCAACTATGACCTGGCCGAACTGCCCGGCAAACGGCTGATCTTCTCGACCGAAAGCAAGCGCGGCGGGCACATGGCCGAGGAACTACTGCGACGCATCGTGTCCGGCGAGCGCATCAACACCCGCGCCATCTACGGCAAACCATTCGAGTTCGACCCGGTAGCGAAAATCTGGTGGGCGATGAACGACAAGCCGGTGATCAAGGACACGTCCAACGCTACCTGGAGGCGCATGAAGCTAATCCCGTTCTATCGCACGTTCAGCGACGCCGAGAAGGACATCCACCTGATCGACAAGCTGCGCCAGGAGTTGCCCGGCATCCTCAACTGGGCGCTTGAGGGCTTGAAACGTCTACGCGAAAACGGGCGCTTTACGCAGGCAGCGGCAGCGGACGCAGCCGCCAATGACTACCGCAGGGAATCCAACCCGGTCGCGCAGTGGATCGCAGAATGCACGGAAAAAGCGCCGGACAACCTGTTCCCAACCATGTCCTCTGCAGCCTATGCCAACTACAAGGCATGGTGCGAGGCAAACGGCAGATCGGCGCTGAACAGTACCAACTTCGGTACAGAGGTGAAGCGCGCTGGTATCGCCGCCAAACGCAGCGGACGCGGCGTGCAACTCAATTTGACGCTTCTGGACGGTGAAAGTGTGTAGGGTTCTACCAGAGAGAATGTAGGGTTGTGTAGGGTTTCCCTATTGTAACTACTTCATGGATTTTTTGCGATTTTCTCGATTATATAAACAAAGGGAAAACCCTACATAACCCTACACACCCTACACAAAATGGACGCTGACAACGCTGGCGCGCAAGCGCGGGGGGACGTGCATGATCGACTACAACAAGCCTATCAAAATCTTCCTGGGCAATCTCTACTACATCGGCATCACCGTCGCTGTCGAGGATGGCAGGCTACGTGTGGGCGGGCAGACCGACAAACTATCGCCCGTCTACCGTGACGAGATTATCAAGCGGCGAGAGCAGCTAATCGACCTGCTCTCGCCGCCCATCCCTGACGAACTGCGGCGCTATTTCGGCAGGCTGCTGCGCGTCGATGAACTGGTCGAGGCGTTGGGCGTGGCGGAGCGGATCGACGCCAACCTGCAGGCAACGCCTGTCAATGGCGGGTGGATCGTGACTATGGGCCAGGGTCCGCGGCCCACAGTCAAGGAACGAAGGAAGGCACGCAATGGCGCGTAGGGTTGATTCCAACCAACGCCAGATCGTGGGCGAACTGACCGTGTGCGGGTTCCACGTCACCATCCTGTCAGCCGTCGGTCATGGCGTGCCGGATCTGGTTGTGACCGGCCACCGGCGGCAGACGGGGCAAACCGAAGCACTGTTTGTCGAGGTAAAGACCGCGAAGGGCAAATTAACACCCACCGAGGCCCAGTGGCACAACGAATTTCCGACCGACGGCCCGCTGATCGTGGCACGCTGCTCTGAGGACGTTCTCCGTTGGTTTGGATACGCTTAGACAAGGAGGTTTGACATGCTAACCACAATCCTGGCCCTTGCCACGCTCACGCTGGCGATCTTGCTGGCCTACCAGACGGTGATCCTGCGCGATATGGAGAGGCGTCTAGATTCGCTGTGCGCGCATCTGATTGAGGTGAATCACAACACCGACGAGACGCACGCCCTCCTGTGCCAGTTGGCGACGGCGGACGTGGACGTATCGTGGGGCGATACGGACGGGGCATACCAGTTCGAGGCGCATGAGCGGAACGGGGTGGGGCATGGCTGACGACGACCTGGACACATTGCTGGCACGTGCGCGCGCGTTGCGCGACCAGTGGCGCGTGGCGGTGGCCGCGGGCGATACCAAAATGGCCGATGAACTGCGCCAGCGCCGCTACGAGGTGACGGCGCGTTGGTGGCGGCTGTTCTGGCAGAGCCGGGGGGCTGAAAAAATAATTGCCAACCGGCCCGCGTCCAGTGGGGGCGAGCCAGGGGCAGCGTAGGGGCGCAACGAATTATGCGGTGGTTGACGCCAGTTATTGCCGCGATGGTTTTATTAAAGTGCTATTTAATCAATCTATTTCACAGGAGGTTTTCGTGATCCCCGGAACTCCGGTATGTGACCCTGACTACGAAGCCTACGCCGGTGTCACCGAAGAAACCGTCATGTACTGGTGGCCTGACAGGGTATGGCGGCGCGTCAAAATGAGCACGCCGCGCTGGGGCGTGGCGAGTCCCGCAGACCCTGACAAGGCGCTGGACGAGGCCGCAAAGTTGTTTGGCAGGGACGGGCAGCCCAAGGGCAAGGGGCGAATGTTGCTGGCCGAGTTGGAAGCCAACGGCCCTGGCACGGCCAAAGAGTTGGCTGCGCGCATGAGCCACCCGCTGAACGCGACGCAGACGCTTATCCGCACCGCCCGCGACCACGGCTATGTGCGTGTGGTGGGGCGCTACAAACACTACGATCGCCGCGGCCACCCGCATAGCGCCGAGATCTACGGCCTGCCGCACCACGCGGACGGCGACCGCGGCGACGCTGAGCCGCCCGCCGTGCAGCATCTGCGCCAGTCGCGCGACTGGCTGTCCGTGCTGGACATTGCCGAGGCCACGGGCCTGCACACGTCCACGGTGTCGAACCACCTGCGCCGCTACGCCGCTCACCTGGAGACATGGCCGCGCAAGGTGCGGAAAGGCACCCGCACCTATGAAACCATCTACTACCGCTGGAGACGAGGGGCATAGCATGACAACGCAGCAACGCACCGAATACCGGGTGAACCCGCGCGACGGGCTAACGGTAGAGCGCCGTCTGCCCAGCGGTCGGTGGCAGGTGGTGTCCAAACACGCCACGCGCCAGGACGCA
>CAZYQJ010000426.1:0-5254 GCA_964649925.1 uncultured Litorilinea sp. | reverse complement strand
TGCTCGCATAGGTAGGGAGGCGGGTGCGAAAGCCACCCAACAGGCGTGAAACCGAGACGCCATATTTGTGACCGGCCAAGTCCCAGAGGGCGATGTCCAACACACCATGCCCCATGTGGTCATAGGCGCGCACCTCGCGCTTGAGATCGTCGTAAATCTGCTCGCGTGTCTCGGGGTCGCGGCCCAGGAGGTAGGGAGCCAGCATCTGCGTTTGGCCCAACGCTGAGGGCGTGCCGACCCAGTGGGTGACGTACGCCCCTTCCGCGCCATCGTCGCAGCGAATGCGCACGGCGAAACGGGTCTGCTGCATCTGCGCACCTGCCACATAGGCCATGTTGCCCACGCCCGCCGCCGAATGGCCTGCCAGCCCCAGGTTTTCCACGAGGAAGGTGAAGACATAAATTTCGACACAGTCTACCTTGCTCATTCCCTTACTCCTTGTCTCATTGTTAGTCAGGTTGCTGTGCATAGGCACAACTGTGACCTACTCTCCGCGCTAAGGCGGGGAGTTTCTGAGGCAACGCACTCCCCAACGGGGCACGTTAGCGCCTCAACCCGCACGGGCTGAAATGTTCAAAGCAGCGTTGACATCTCGGTCGAGTTCAACGCCACAGTCAGGACAGCGATGTACACGCACATTAAGACGCTTCGGCACAATCGAACCACACCCGCTACACGCTTGGCTTGTGTTGTGCGCGTTCACGGCAACAACCTGAGTACCAGCTTCTTCCGCTTTGTACTCAAGCATCTGCCGGAACATACCCAATGACGCATCGTGCGCAGACAAGGACAAGTGACCGTTGCGCGTCATGAACGCCAGGTTCAAATCCTCAATTGCAATCAGGATGCGCTCTTGCAACATGCCGTGGCCGGGGATTTCCAACTAGTACTCTCCCCGTTTGTGATTGAAGAGGCGCGCCGCCATCTGGCGCGCCTTGCGCCTGATGCCCTGCCCGACTTTGAAGCGTTCCTGCGCCTGAGCGATTACGAGCCTGCGCCCGACCCTACGCCTGCCGAGGTCGCCGCCCATCTCCAACTGGTGCGTGACCCCAAGGATGTGCCGGTGGCGCTGGCGGCGCTCCAGGCCCAGGTGGATGTAGTGGTCAGCCACGACCGGGACTTAACCGAGAGCGAGGCGCTGCAAGCTCAGGTGCCGGTGCTCTTGCCCGCCGTCTTTTTGCGTGACCTGATGGGCTGGACCTCAGAGGAACTGGAGGCCATCCGCCATCGCAACTGGCAAGAGCAGCCGGATGATGAATCCTTAGCTTGAATAAAAACGGGTGTGGGGCAGAACATACTCCTTTCCGCACCGCACCCATCCATGCTGGCCCGCCAACGCCTCCCTGCGCCCCCTGCCGACTGTCCTCCTTCTGTGATGCACAGAGCGCATCCCCGATCCAATCTCCTCATCCGCCAGCGTGGACCGGCGTGCGGGGGCGTTGACACCCTACTGCAGCACCTCTGTGCTTTCACCCGATTTAACGGTAGGTTGCAGGTAGATAGACGGTGTAGGTCACCACGGTCTTGTCCACACGCACGCTGTAGGCTGTGCCGCCGCCGCGCGCGCCGGTGATGTCCTGGAGTTCGACATAGAGTTCGCTGCTGTGCTGTGCCCGCCACACCACCTGCGCCGATGTGCCGCCGCCGCCGTCATCGTCATAGGCCAGCGGCGTGGCGCCGTCGCTGTCGTACAGCCACACCAGCGGGTCGCTCACCGCGCCCACGGCCTGCACTGTGATCTGGTAAGCCTGGCCTGCCTGCGCCTCAAACCGCACCCAATCCCGGTCGTCGCTGACGTGAAAGGTGTGCGCTTGCGCCGCACCGCCAACCGCAATCGGCTGAGCCTGCTGCGCCCTGTCGTCCGGCTCATAGGCATCGATCCCGCTGCAGATGGGGGAGTCGATATCGGCCAGGCAGGCCTCCACCCACGCCCGGTAACTGCTGATGCGCGTGTAAACGCCGTAGTACCCGGCTGCGGCGCAGCCAGCCCCCCAACTGACAATCCCGATCTGCTGCCAACCCTCATCTTGTGAGGCGCGCACCAACAACGGCCCGCCGCTGTCGCCGTAGCACGGGCCCTTGTAGCCTTTGGCGTAGCCAGCACAGATCATGCGATCCGTCACTGAGGAGCCATAGCTTTGGATGCAAGTGTCGAGTGACGCCAGCGGCATCACGACTTCATGCAGCGCGTCGGGCAGGATCAAGTCTTCGGTATAGCCCCAGCCGGTGATTGTGGCGGCGAAAAAGCGGTGCTCCTCCTGACCCGCCCTCCCTGGGTAGAGCGGGACGGGCGTCTGCGCCGAGGGCACGGCGAGGTGGACGAGGGCGATGTCGCCCTCGTAGTCGAACAAAGGGCTGTTCGGCGCAAAGTTGAAGTCGGGGTGCATCACGATGGCAGCGACGGCAATGCGCTCGCCTTCCGCCGATGAGAGCCGGTGACGGCCCAACACGACCTCGATCTCCTGCGGACCTCCGGAGTTGACACAATGGGCAGCGGTCATCACCCACTGCGGGGCAATCAGCGTGCCGCCGCACAAAAAGCCAAAGGCGGCATCCTGTGTACGGGCATCGACCAGTGCAGCCTGCCAGGGCCATGCGCCCGGCTGCGCCTCGCGACCGCCAAAGATCTGCGCTTCGTCTGCCTGGTCAGGCTGCGCTGCCAGCGCGGATCCCTCGAACCCGCTCTCCGTAGCGCGCTGGGGCGCGGTCGCTTCCTGGGCGTGCACGGTCGGGGTGAATCGTAGGGGCATCCACAGCGCGGCAGCCGTTATGCTCCCTAGCAGCACGAACATCGCACCCAGCCACATCAGGGGGCTGTATCGTTTCGGTGGCATGGTCGTTGGGCCTTTCTGGGCAGAGAGATGGGGACGTTGCCCAAACAGCGTTCGCAGCGAACTGACCTGATCACGGACGGCTAAAGGTGATTGGGCCCGGGCTGGCCTCCTTTCGCAAAGTGGATGAACTTGTGTTAAGCGTCTTGGCGTTCTGGGCGGCTTTAAAGGCGCGCCGCTTTGGCTGGAGCTGACCTGAGCGAAGCGGGCCTGACCCAAGCCAACCCGCAGAGGGGCCGACCTGAGCGGGGCCTAAGCGATCAAGTCATCGTCGCCAGGGGAGATGGGATCGTGATCTGCCCTACCTCCAGCAGATCGTCGTCGCCCAGACGCTGCTAGATGGCTTCTAGACAGTCTTCGGTGACAAGGCACGTTGCTTGGCCAAGGTTCACCTTGTTAAATGTACTCTAGCGCGTTGACATCATGATGTCAACGCGCTAGAGGCTCAACCCTGATGGCCGCGCTTATCCCTATCGCTATGACCTGGTGGCCGAGTTGGTTCCGGCGGACGGGGGACCAGGTTCAAACCTACTTCGGCATGCGGACGGTGAGCCGCGGCCAGTCGAACGGCAAGCGCTATGAATATATCCTGCTCAACGGCGAACCGGTCTACCTGCGCGGTGCGCTCGACCAGGCCTTCCATCCAGACTCACTGCATGCCTATCCCTCTGACGAGGTCGTGCGCGGTGATATCGAGCTTGCTGAGGAGTTGGACCTCAATACCCTACGCTGCCATATCAAGGTCAATGACCCGCGCTACTACTACTGGGCGGACAAACTGGGGCTGCTCATCCTCTATGACATGCCCTCCTACGCTCTTGCTCGACCTGGCGGATTGAGCCAGCCGCCAGAAGGGTGCTTGTGGCACATCACTACATGTACAGTGCCAAGCTTTGATTTTTGCTGTGCACTGTGTCTCTTTCTTGGTGCGTCGAGATGTATAGAGTCCGCCGCTCTTAGGCGTACCCATCGCTAATGAGAGGGCGGATGGTGAGATGCTCAAAGGTAATGCTGCCGGTATGACAGAAGAAGGTCAGGCCGCCGCCTCGTTGTTCCGGACAACGATTGATCAGACAGTGCTGATCATTCAGGCACACATCGATCAACCCGTCCTTGAGGATGACTTCCAGCACAAAGGGCGCATCCAGCCCTTCCACCGGCCCTAGTGCCGCATCGTGCAACTCAACCCGCTGCGCTGTGGCCAGCAAGTCGAGCGTGACCCCATCGACGAACGGCGTGGTCTCACGCAGCCGTAACCCAAAGCGCGGCGCACCCGCACCAGGTACGCCCCGAACACGGATATGCACGTTCTGGGGCAATCCTGCCAGACTCACCGCCGCCATGCCTGCGCCCGCCTCCAGCGCGATGCAATCTTGCCTCACCGACACCCCGGCAGTCTGCGCCGTCACCTGCCAAGCCCAAGGCGCGCCGCGGGCGGGCATCATCTCCGGCACAAACTTCGTGCCCAACGTGCCGTCGACGTGCTGCACCAACTCGCGAAAGATGGCATGTCCGCCCCACTGGAAGCGCCCCGTGTCGCGGTCGTCCTGGCGCGTACCAATCCAGGCTATCCCGATGCGCCGGTTGTCATGATAGGGCGCTGTCTTCATCACGCGCGCCCAGGGGCTGTCCAGTAGATCCTGGGCAGGGCGCTGCCAGGGGCCAAAGGGCGTGCGCGCCAGGCGGTAACGCGTCTGTAGTTGGTTACTAAAGAGCAGGTAATACCAGCCATTCCACTCAAAATAGTCCGAGCATTCCGGTGCATCTGTAAAGCCAGGGATCAAGAAGGGCTTCTGCACCGTCCACTGCTGCAAATCATCCGATTCCAGATGTGCCAGACAGCCTCCTAAGGCAGGAATCGGATGCTCCAGGTACTTGGCCGTTACCAACATGTGAAAGCGTCCGCTGGCTGCATCACGAAAGACAAAGGGGTCGCGAAAATGCCGCGGGTCGTAGCCGGCGGGCGGTTCGGCGTAGGATGGAACAGGCTGCTTGGTGAAGGTAATGCCATCGCGGCTGGTGGCCAGGCCAAGGCGTTGCGTCCAGTCGGGACGGCGTACGGCGTGAAAGGCGTAGTAGGTATCGCCGTAGTGAAAGACTGAGCCGGTGCAGATCGAGGTTTCCTCGGCCTCAGTGATGGGTAGTGCCAGAGAGTGATGTGTCCAATGCACTAAGTCGGGAGAGGTGGCATGCGCCCATTGGTGGCCGCCACGCCCGTCCAGCGACTGGTGGTGGCCTTCGTCCAGCAGATAGAAGAGATGAAAAAGGCCGCCGTGGTAAAAGGGCATACAGTCGCCTACCCACTGCTGAGGAGCGTCAGGCTTGTAATATTGCATAGCTCACGGGATCCAAATCTAGATGAGCGGGATGGGAATCGGCAAGTAGATGCTACCTACGGTATGGATTGTGAGTAACCGTACCCG
>CAZYQJ010000425.1:0-5254 GCA_964649925.1 uncultured Litorilinea sp. | reverse complement strand
GTGCAGTTCGGGCTGATCATCGCCATCTGGGTGATCTATCTACAGCGGCAGTATGGGCTGAACCTGACCCAAGTGACGTTGATCGACGTGGCGTTCTGGGTGGCGGCGACCCTGGGCGAAGTGCCGACCGGCGTGGTCGCGGATACGATCAGCCGCAAGGCATCGCTCGTCGTGGGAGCGGTTGTGATGAGCGCGAGCATTCTGGTGTGGGCGTTTGCGCCGTCGCTGCCGCTGATCGTGGTCTCCTACATGCTGCTGGCCCTGGGCGCTACCTTTCTATCGGGGGCGGAGGAGGCCTTTTTCTACGAGTCGCTGCAAGGCCTGGGGCGCGCGGGCGACTATACGCGGCTAGCAGGCCGCATCGCCGCGCTGCGGATGGGCGCGGCGGCGGTGGGCAATGTGGCGAGCGGGTGGCTGGCGTCGCTTGACCTGCGCCTGCCCTTTCTCGTCGCCGGGCTGGTACTGCTGGTGATGTTCGGAGTCGCCCTCACCTTTCGCGAGCCAGCGGCGCAGGCCCATGTCGATGTGACGGCGCGATTGTCGTATGGGGAAATTTTGCGGCAGTCGTTTGCCCTGACGCGCGCTCGCCCCGTACTGCGCTATGCGATGGCGTATCTGGCCTTTGTGCCGATGGCTGCGGTCATCGTGGAGACAGTCTTTCTCCAGCCTCAAGCCGTTGCCCTGGGCGTACCGCTGGCCGGGGTGGGCGTGGTCGTGATGATGGCGCAGGTGAGCAATATGGCGGGTTCGACCTGGGCCTACGGCATCAAAGCGCGGCTGGGCGAGCCGCGTATGATGATCGCCGGGCCGGTGGTCATCATCATTTGCCTGGTGATGCTGGCCGCCTTCCAACACTTCCTGTCGCTGACGTTTGTGGCGCTGATCGGCTTTGCCACCGCTGCCTTGCGTCCCGTCGTCTTGAACCGGATGCAGCATGAGGTTCCCGATGCCGTCCGCGCCACCGTTCTCTCCATGCAATCGCTGGTCTATACCGTGTTTGTGGCGATCTGCGAACCGCTTCTGGGTTTGCTGGCTGACCGCTCCGGGCTGCCCGCGGCCTATGGGGCCATGGCGGGTGGCCTTGGCCTGTTGATCTTGCTATTGGTCTGGAAAAGCCGCGATCATGTTTTATGGAAGGAGAACCCATGAATCGATCCGAATCTGTCCCGCTGCGCCAGCAGGTGAGCAGCGGCACGCACTGGGAAAAACTGGCAGGCTACAGCCGCGCTGTGCGCGTGGGCAACCATGTCTCCGTCTCCGGCACGACGGCCACTGGCCCGGATGGGTTGGTGGGGCGCGATGACCCGGCAGCGCAGATGGCGTTTGTCATCGACAAGATCGAGGCTGCGCTCAACAGCCTGGGGGCGCGGCTGGAGGATGTCGTGCGGACGCGCGTCTTTGTCAGCGATATCGCCTATTGGGAAGCGGTGGCGCGCGTGCATGGGGAGCGCTTTCGCGCCATCCGCCCGGCCAATACGCTGGTTGAGGCGCGGCTGGTGGGGCCGGAATATCTAGTTGAGATGGAGGCCGACGCGATCATCGGCAGCGGAGATGCGCTTTAGCCTGCGGCTCAACAACGATCTGCCCCTGGCGGACCTGGTGGCGCTCGCACAGGCTGCCGAGGCTGTGGGCTTTGACCAGTTTTGGCTCTCCAACGACCTGTTTCTGCGCAGCGCGTTCGCCATCCTGCCGGTGCTGGCGCAGGCGACACAGCGCATCGAGATCGGGTCGGGCATCCTCAACCCCTATACGGTGCATCCTGCCGAACTGGCGATGTTCGCCGCGACGATGGACGAAGTGAGCGGCAATCGTTTCAACCTGGGGCTGGCCGCGGGCGCGGCGGAGTTTCTCAAGTGGGTAGGGATCGACCAGGCCGCGCCGCTGGCCGTACTGCGTGAGACCGTCCACGCCATTCGCCGCCTGCAGGCAGGGGATCGGGGGATGCGGGAAGGCCGGATGTTGCGGTGGGGCAACGAGGCATATCTGCGCGTGGCGGCCCCGCGCCAGACACCCATCTACATCGGCGCGCTGGGGCCGCGCATGTTGGCCCTGGCGGGAGAGATCGCGGACGGGGTGCTGCCGCTGCTGTTTCCGCCCGAACACTATTTCGTGGTCAGGCCGCTGATCGCGCAAGGTGAAGCGCGCCGCGCCAGCCATCTGCCACCGCTGGACCTGGCGGCCTGCATCTGGGTTTCGCTGGATGCAGACCGCACCGCCGCGCGGCAGGTGCTGGCCGCCAAGATCGCCTATTACGGCCATGCACTCAGCCCGCTGATCTGGGACCGGCTGGGGCTGGCGCGCGCTGATTTTGCGCCCATCGAACAGGCCATGATGGTGGATCGCGATGAGGCCAAGGCCGCGGCTTTGGTGGATGATCGCATGTTGCGCATCGGGGTGGTGGGAGATCCGGAGGCTGTGATTGAACGGCTGGAGCCGCTGGTCGTAGCGGGGGTGCGCCATCTCAGCTTCGGCCCGCCGCTCGGCCCGGACCCGCACGCCGCAGTGCGGCTGCTTGGCCGCGTCATCGCCGCGTTTCGCTGACCCGTGCTGCAAAGGTAGACAGAAAGATATATATCTCCTTCTGTATCTTTTGTCTCTAGCCGGGTCTATGGTGCAGCGGCGCGACTCGCGCCATACTCCTTGCAGGTGGCGAAGCCAGTATCAAAGCCACAAAAACACTTCATGACACCTGGAGGAGTAATCAGATGGATCTTCTGTGGTGGGCCGTAATCGCATTGGTCGTGGCGCTTGTCGCCGGTGTGTTGGGGTTTGGCGGCGTGGCACGCGGCGCGGCGACTGTTGCCAAAGTCCTGTTTGGCCTGTTCTTGATCGTCGCCATTGTGCTGTTCCTAATGACCTTGTTCTAGGCCTGCATAGCGCATGGCGGATAGCACGAACCGGTGCATCCTGACGGAAGCGGGATGCGCCGATTTGTGTTTGTCCGCCATCGTGAGCAGAACTCTGCTGTGCTAGCCGATCTGTAATGCGACCGCAATTTCGGCGGCGATGCGCGCGTTGTTTTGAAGCAGTGCCACGTTACAGCGCACGCTGGCCGAGCCGGTCAGCTCTGCCAGCCTTGCCAGTAGAAAGGGCGTCACCTGGGCGGATCGCAGACCCTGCGCTTCGGCTTCAGCCACGGCGCGCCCAATCGCAGGTTCAATCGCGTCCGCTGCGATCTCGGCGTGTTCGGGCACAGGCGCGGCGATCAGCAGCCCACCCGGCAGCCCTAACGTTTGTTTGGCACGCCAGAGCGCGGCGACCTCTGCCGCGCTGTCACAGCGTACATCTACGGGCAGGCCGCTGGTCCGGCTGTAGAAGGCCGGGAACTCGTCCGTCCCATACCCAACCACCGTCACCCCATAGGTCTCCAGGTATTCGAGCGTTGCGGGCAGGTCGAGAATGGCCTTGGCCCCGGCGCACACGACGATTACCGGTGTCTGCGCCAGTTCGGGCAGGTCGGCGCTGATGTCCGTGCCGTTGCCGCGGTGTACGCCGCCGATGCCGCCGGTGGCAAAGACTTCGATGCCGTGCTTGTGGGCGATCCACATAGTGGTGGCGACGGTGGTCGCGCCGTCGAGCTTGCGCGCCGCCACAATTGGCAGGTCGCGGCGGCTGACCTTGCGGACATCGGGCGCGGTCGCCAGGTGTTGGATTTGCTCATCGCTCAGTCCGACGACCAACTCGCCGCCGATGATGCCGACGGTGCGCGGCTCCGCGCCCCCGGCGCGCACGAGCGCTTCCATCTCGCGCGCGAGGGCCAGGTTGTCGGGATAGGGAAGGCCGTGTGAAATGACGGTTGATTCTAGGGCAACCAATCCGCTATCATGTGACATGGCAGGGAGCCGTCTCCAGGGATTCATTGAATTGACCCGTAGCAGGAGTCTCTGTGGGTTCGGGAACTGTTAGGCAAGATCTTATGGTCATTCAGGATCGTGCGCAAGTCACACCACAATGGCTAATGCAAACCCTGAGAGACAACGGCATCTTGATGCAGGGTAAGGTCACGCAAGTTGCACTCGATTAGGTGCGTTTTTTCCCTACCCAATCGATCTCGACCTGGGCGCGTGGACCAAGCCGCTCGCAAAGTTCGCCTGTGTGGTGCTGCACATGGCGGATGTTGTAGATTTGAAGTTCCAGTTTGGTCAAGGGGATCCAGTGAAATCCCGATTCCGCGGCCAGGTCGAGGGCAGGGATCTGGCGATCCACTTGATCCCGGCAGAAGGCAAGGTAGTCCAGCACTTCGGCCTGGGTATAGGGCGTGCTGGCCTGTGAGCCGATTCCTTCATAGTCCGGATGGTGCTGCGGCCACGGTTGAAAGTCCGCCTCTGTCGGCTGCAGGTAGAGGTGGACATAATAGAGCGCGTGATAGGCCACCTGCCAGAAGCGGTTGTTGTCGGTCGGGTCATCCCACAGGGCTTCGGGGCAGTGCGTGACGGCCTGTTCCAGCATGTCCAGCGCGGCATGATATTGAGAGACAAACACGGTTTGCACGTCCAATGGTGAGTCTCCTTCCTCCCAACATGGACAACCGTAACACCAGTTATACTTTGTGCTGTGATGCGTGCGCCAGCAGTGCATCGAGCGGCATCTGCGCCAGCGAATCCAACCGGAGGTCGGCGTGGTCAAAGGTAAAATCCTGCATCAGCCGGTTTGGAATCACCACACAGTACAGCCCGGCGGCTTTGGCCGCAGCCAGCCCGTGGATCGAATCCTCGAACGCAATCGCCGCGGATGGGGCGACCTCCAGCGCGTCCAACGCCGCACGGTAGAGTGCAGGGTCAGGCTTGACCGTTGTCACGTCGTTGCTGCATTTGATACAGTCAAACAGCCCGGCCAGCCCATGCGCGGACAGGTAGCCCTCCACCCAGTCGCGCGGCGAACTAGACGCCACGCCCAGTTTCAGGCCGCGTGTCTTGGCCGCGTCGATGTAGTCCAGCACGCCGGGCAGCGGCTTTTCAGTGGCTATTAGCTCATCCAGGCGCGCCCGCCGTGCTGCCTGCACGGCCTTCCGGTCTACAGTCCGGCCCGACAGTTCCGCCAGGAGCGCGTAGGGATCAAAGCGTCCTGCCGTGCCAATCGAGTCGATCCAGGTCGCCAGGGGCAGTGCACAGCCCATGGCCTGAAACTGCTCCTGCCAGGAGAGGTAATCCGGCCATTCGGTGTCGAGGATCAGGCCGTCAAAGTCAAAGATCAAGGTGTGAATCATGCCGATTTGGGTGACCCCCTAGCACCGGAATTCTAGAGTCGAATTGCA
>CAZYQJ010000424.1:0-5261 GCA_964649925.1 uncultured Litorilinea sp. | reverse complement strand
AAGAGCAGAGTCGATCCGAGCGTCTTGCGGTCGGCGATGGGTTGCGCCAGGCTTTCACCGTATTCGTCACGGCTTTCACGGCCATGCCGGTAGGGCGCACCGGCTGCCACGCCCATCTGCCCATCCCCTGTGCAGTCCACAAACACCTTGGCCTGGATCGAGAAGACATCTTCCGTGGAGGGCCGTTCCGCCAGCGCATGGGTAATGCGGTTGTCGGTCACCTCGACATCGACCACGCGCGTGTTGAGCATCAAGGTCAGGTTTGGCTCGGCGCGGCACAACTCATAGAAGATCAGGTCAAGCATCGAGGCGGATCGCTGCGGGTCGCGCACGGTGGTTTCCAGGCGAATCTCCTCGATAATGCCGCCTTCTCGGGTTTCGGTTTCGAGGGATTGGCCGCGCCGCCCGCTGCCGTCCGCGCCGACGATGTGCATCCGCACTTCGCTCGACGCATTGCCGCCCAATACGGGTCGATCCTGGCAGAGGATCACCCGGCTGCCGCAGCGCGCTGCTGCCAGGGCACAGGGCAAACCTGCCGGTCCGCCCCCTGCGACCAGAACATCACATTCAAGCGTATGGCGTTGATAAATGGACATTGCATGAGGCTCCTTAGTGCTGGGTGCATGTCCAGCAGCCACCTGCAAGCACTGGGCGCGGTACATTTGGCATCCGGTGCTTGCAGGTGAACTGCGTGTTCTATGCGTCTAGATATGCCTGGATCGCACGGGCGACATCATGGCCGAAGCCAACGGCGCTGCTTTGGTTCACCTCGGCCCCGCTGGCGTTGGCGTAGGGCACTTCAAGCGACGCCGCCGCCCGGATACCGGGCAGTTGCGCCGCCCAGCGCGTGCATGAGCAGAGCGGCTGCCCGGTTGCGTTTGAAGCATAGTTAGCGTGGACATTCCATGCCTGGCCAAACGGCAGGTTGTTCTCGGTCGCATACGGCAGCGGGCCGGTCTGAACTTGCTCGAGGATCGCAGCAAACTGCTGCACTTCGCCCCACACGGCCTGGTCAGGAATTCCGACGAAGTAGATGTCCTCGTTGTGTTCGCCGTACTTCCACGGGCAATGCAGGTCGATCGCCAGGCGCAGTTTGCCTTGTGACCAGGCAGGCACACGATCGCGAATGGCGCGCACCGTCGCATAGATGCCCGCCTCATAGTCCCGGTTATGGTCATGCGGGCGCCGGTTCTTGCCCTGATCGCCTTGTTCTACACCGTCTTTGTCGACGAATGGGACGACCATAAACTCGACGTTGCGGCGCAGCCATGCACCGGTGGCGTCATCCGCCAGGACAGCCTCAAGGATGCCTTCCAGCACGTAGCTCGCCATCATCTCACAACAGTGGTGGCGGGCCGTGAGCAGCACACGGCTCTGTGGCTCACCGTCGATGCAGCCCACACGCAGCAGTTCGGCTGTGCGACCTTGCTCCGTCGTACACAGGGTTTCGACCGACAGGTTGGGATGGTCTGCATGGCGCTGCAAAAAGGCGTGCAAGTTGCGCTCCAGATAGGGCATCCCCCAGGAGAAGCGCACCTCTGCGGCCTCTGCGGGCACAGTGTAGACAAAGCCGTTGTCCTCGATGCTCTCTGCACCGAGCCACTGCCAGGTGACGCCTCCATCTAGGCTGACACCCGGCCCATGGACGCCGATCACATGGCTGTCGGTGAAACGAACATGAACGGTATTTCCGGCCCCACCCTGGAGCCGGAAATACCAGTAGAACCAATCCCCTTCGGTGTCGCGCAGATCCTGGTGTAGCGAGATCGTATTCCCGTCGATGCTGTCAAGCACAATGTTGCCGCCGGGAAATGCGCTGTCCACCTTCAGGGCGGTCTGCTGAGCAATAGACATCGGTCGGCGCTCCTATTCGATCAGCCCCAGGGTCTTCAATTGCTCAGTCGCGTCCGCGATCACCGTCTCGCCGCCATAGGTGGTCATGGCCTCTTGGACAAACTGATCCCAGTTCTCCAGGGGTTCCTCGCCGATGGCGAAGCGCACATGCATCTCCTGCATATAGGCGCGCAGGTCTGGCCAGGATTCATGGGAGACGATCAGCGGCGTGACATGCTCAATCTTGGGCTGCGAGGTGGAGAACTGCTGCTTCTCCCACAACTCACCTGGCTCCATCTTGTAGTACCAGAAGTAGCCCTCGTCACCGCGACGCATGACCACATAGTAGCTCATCCAGTCCATCCCTTCAGGGATGATGCGCTCGATGCGGCGGCCTGTTTCGTCAACGTTGTAATGCACCCCCTCTTGGCCGTAGACCATGATCTTGTACAGATCGGATTCAGGGTTCATGGCATCGTTGAAGAAGCGCATGATGGCTTCCATCTTGCCCGGCTCCGAGGCCGCCTGGCGGGTGAACCAGAAGCGCACGTCGACCGGTTCACCGGCCCAGGCGGCGTATGTGCCAAAGGGGCCTTCCAAGGCGGGAACCTGTACCCAAACGGCGTCCGGGCTGGCAGCTTCGATGATCTCGCCCAGACAAGAGGCGCTGCCGCAGTGACGCAAGAACTGGAATTCGGCGTTGACGATGCCGACCCTGCCCTGGGAGACGATGTCACGCCAGTTATCGGTCTTGTTGGCTGTCCAGTCCGGATCGACCACACCGGCTTCGACCTGGGCGTTCCACCATTCCAGGGCGGTGCGTGCCTCCGGCGAGAAGGCGTCAAAGAGGACCTCGTTATCGACAATGCGAATATGGTTGTTGCCCGGCCAAGCGCCGAAGGGGGCAAAGATAGCCTGGAGCGATCCAAAGGCAGCCTGTTCAGAGATGGTGGCCGTAAAGCCATAGGTGTCGTTTTGACCGTTGCCATCCGGGTCCTGGAAGGTGAACGCTTCGGCAACCGCGGCCAGTTCATCCACGGTCGTAGGCATCTCCAGCCCTAGTTTGTCCAGCCAGTCCTGTCGAATCCAGACTGTGTCCCAGTTGTCGAGCGGGCGCGGTTGGGCCAGAGCATATTTCTGCCCGTTGAGCGTCATGTAGGACCAGGCATCCTCATCCAAGAAACTCTGCAGATAGGGGGTGTCGTCCAAGTATTCATCGATCGGGATGAGGACGCCCTGGTCGATGTACTGCTGGGCGATCACGGTGCCAACCGTCCAGTAGGCTTCGATAAAATCAGGCAACTCCCCCGCGGCCACCATCGCATTGAGCTTGGCATCCCCCCCATCGGTGGGCGCGGCCTGAATCTCGATATCGAGATTGTAGTTTTCCAGGATATAGCTGCGGATAAAGTCATCTTCTGGGCTGGCAAGCGGGGCGCGTGTCCAGGGGCCATGTTCCCAGAAGACCACTTCATAGACCTGATCGCTGGATGCTGCGTCCCCCTCGGCGGGCGCTGGGGCAGGGGCTGTAGGTGCACAGGCAGCTAGCAACGCCGCCACAAGCACAGACAACCACAAAGATAGGCGGATTCTATGACGCATATGGATCTCCTCTGGTGATATGGAAGTAGTGATAGAAATGGCCTTGAAGGTGAGTTCGATGAGCAACGAGCGGCGTTCTGCCATTACCCCTTGATCGATCCCAACAAGACTCCCTTGGTAAAGTGCCGCTGCAGCAACGGATAGACCAGCATCAGGGGCAGGACCGAGATGACGACAGCGGCCATTTTCATCGTCTCGCCTGGCAGCACTTCCATGACTTCAAGCACGTCCGCCATTTCAGTGCCTGCCACATCGGTCAGAATATTGCGCAGCACGACCTGGAGTGGCTGTAGGTGAGACGAGTTCAGAAACATGAGCGCATGAAAGAAGCCATTCCAGTGGCCAACGCCGTAAAAGAGGGCCAGCGTGGCGAGTACCGGCTTGGACAGGGGCAGGACAATGCGCGGCAGAATGACAAAGTCCGACGCGCCGTCCAACTGTGCCGATTCGACGATCTCGTCGGGGATGGATTCGAAGAAACTCTTCATGATGAGCAGGTTAAAGGTCGAAATCGCCATCGGCAACGTGACGGCCCAATAGGTGTTGATCATCCCCAGGTTTTTGACCAGGATAAAGAGCGGGATCAGCCCGCCGCTGAAGAGCATGGGGATCAGCACAAAGGCCAGCCAGAAGTTACGAAAGGGCAAATTCCTGCGTGAGAGCGGGTAGGCCATGGTGGCCGTCAAGACCATGTTGATGGTCGTGCCAAGGGCAGTGATGACAAACGAGTTCCAAAAGGCGCGCGGGATCAACGAAGAGCGGAGCAAAATATACTCATACGCATCGAATGTCACTTCGCGCGGGATGATCTGAAAACGACCGTACTTGGCCAGCACGGCGACCGGGGTCACGGAAACCGAAATGACATAGAGAATAGGAAAGACGGTGGCGACTGCCAGCAGCGCGAGCAGGATCAGGTTAATCGCCGAGAAGACCCGTTCGCCGTGAGAAAGATGATACATGCGATTCTCCCTTACCAGATCCCTTCGCCGGTCCAGAGTTTGGCCAGTTTATTCGCGGTCAGCACCAATGCAAAGCCCACCAGCGATCGCAGAAGGCTGGCCGCAGTGGCGATTGAAAAGCGAAATTCCTCGATACCGTTGCGGAAGATCCAGGTGTCCAAAATATCGCCGACGTTGTAGACAAGGGGATTGTACAGAATATAGATTTGCTCAAACCCGGCATCCAGCAAATATCCCAAGCGCAGGATCAGCAAGAGCACGATGACCGGCTGGATACCCGGCAGAGAGATGTAGCGCATCTGTTGAAGCCGGTTGGCCCCGTCCAGTGTGGCCGCTTCATAGAGGCTTGGGTTGATGCCTGTCAACGCTGCCAGGTAGATGATGGCTCCCCAGCCTACGTCTTTCCAGATATCGGACAGCACGACGACCGCCACAAACCAGGGACCCTTGGTCATGAACGGGATCGCTGCCCCTCCCAGCCCGGTAATCCACTGGTTGATCAAGCCTTGTCCTGGTGACAAGAAGGCCAGCAGAATGCCGTAGATGATGATCCAGGAGAGAAAGTGCGGGAGATAGGAGACGGTCTGGACAAATCGCTTGAACTTGGCCCAGCGCACCTCGTTGAGCATCAAGGCCAGCAGGATGGGGGGCGTGAAACCGACCAGCAGCTTCAGCCCGCTGATGACCAGCGTATTGCGGATGGAACGCATAAAGAGCGGGTTGGCAAAAAGCGATTCAAAATGTTCTAGCCCTACCCACGGGCTGGCGAGGATACCGTCGAACACCCGGTAATCTTTAAATGCGATGACCAATCCATAGATCGGCCAGTAGCGAAAGATCAGAAAATAGAGAATGCCCGGCAGC
>CAZYQJ010000423.1:0-5264 GCA_964649925.1 uncultured Litorilinea sp. | reverse complement strand
CGGCCCGTCGCCTTCATGTTCCCCGGTCAAGGCGCACAGTATGTCCAGATGGGGCGTGAGTTGTACGACGTGGAGCCGGTCTTTCAGGCCACGGTCGACGAGTGTTGCGCTGTCCTCGAACCGCTGCTGGGTTTTGATCTCCGCCAGGTTCTCTATCCCGAAGCGGGTGACGAGGCCGCCGCAGACGCGCAACTGCGCCAGACGGCTATCACCCAACCGGCGCTCTTTGTAATTGAGTACGCACTGGCCCAGCTGTGGATGAGTTGGGGCGTCAAACCCCAAGCGATGATCGGCCACAGCCTGGGCGAGTACGTGGCGGCCTGTCTGGCGGGCGTGATCGCGCTCGAAGATGCACTGCACCTGGTAGCGCTGCGCGGGCAGATGATTCAGCAGTTGCCCGAAGGCAGCATGCTGGCCGTCTCACTCTCAGAGCAACAACTACACAGCTACCTCGACGCCCGGCTGTCGTTGGCCGTGGTCAACGCCCCGGATCGTTGCGTGGTGGCAGGCCCAACCGACGCAGTGGACGAGTTGCAGCAACGTCTAGAAGCCCAGGGCGTCAGTTGCCGCCGTTTGGCAACCTCACACGCCTTCCATTCGGCCATGATGGACCCGATTCTGGCCGCCTTTGCCGATCAGGTTGGACGCGTGACGCTGCACGCCCCGAAGATCCCGTTCGTCTCTAATCTGACCGGCGACTGGATCACCGCTGCTGAGGCAACCGACCCTGCCTACTGGGTCAACCACCTACGCCAAACGGTGCGCTTTGGAGATGGGCTGGCACACCTGCTCGACAATTCCGATCTGGTGCTGCTGGAAGTGGGCCCTGGGCAGACATTGACCCGGTTGGCACATCGCCATCCCCAAAGCGACAGCGCCCTGGCCTCCATGCGCGGGCGCAACGAGAACAACTCTGACTACGCCACCCTCTTGACCACCTTGGGGCAGTTGTGGCTGGCGGGAGTCAGCATCGACTGGGCCGCCCTGTACAGCGGCGAACAACGCCTGCGCATCTCCCTGCCGCTCTATCCCTTCGAGCGCCAACGCTACTGGCTGGGCTGGCAGGCAGATGCCACACCATCGAAGTCGCTCGGCAAGCGTCAGGATCTAGCTACCTGGTTCCACCTCCCGTCGTGGACACGCTTGCGGGCGCGACCACTCGCCGACGCAGACCTCCTGCAAGCACCCAAACGCCGTTGGTTGGTCTTTGTGGACCCACATGGCATCGGCGTCAGGCTGGCCGAACGGCTGCAACGCGCCGGACATACAGTGACCTGTGTTTCGGAGGGGGATCACTTTGTCGTATTGGATGAAAACGACTATCGCATCGCCCCCCAATCCCCCACTGACTACGATAGGCTGGTGGAAGCGTTGAGCCTGTCGGAGAAGATGCCGGATCAGATCCTGCACCTGTGGGGACTGACCCAATGCCATGAACACACCCTCTCTGTGGAGTGGGATGAACAGACACAGGCGCGAGGGTTCTACAGCCTGCTCTATCTAGCACACGCCATCACCAAATATGACTGCGAACGCCCCGCGCAGATTCAAGTGGTATCCAACGGTTCGCAGATGGTCACAGGCCAGGAGGTGATAGACCCCGGCAAGGCCACCGTGCTTGGCCTCAGCCGGGTGATCCCCCAAGAGTACCCGCACATTCGCTGCTTCAACGCCGACGTTGAACTGCCTGAGCCGGACGGGCGCGCCGAAGCACGCATTGCAGACCAACTCCTCGCCGGGTTCATAGCAGAACCGTCTGACCCTGTGATTGCTTACCGGGGCGCGTACTGTTGGAAACAGATCTTCGAACCGGCGCACCTAGAAGCGTCGTCTACCACGCCTGCGCTCCTGCGAGAAGCGGGTGTTTACCTCATCACCGGTGGTCTTGGCGATGTGGGGCTAGAGTTGGCCACCTATCTTGCCCAGACCGTGCGTGCCAAGCTCGTCCTGCTGGGCCGTACACCGCTGCCCGACAAGACGCAATGGGAGCAATATTTGGCAGCAGATGGCACGCCTGACGCATTAGCCAAGAAAGTACGCCGTCTCCAGGCAATCGAAGCGCTTGGGGCTGAAGTCCTTACCGTCAGCGCCGATGTCGGCGACGAGGCACAGATGCGGGCAGCGATTGCGACGACGCTGGATCAATTTGGACGGCTAAACGGCGTCATCCATGCCGCCGCCACGACCTCCATGCAAATCCTCGACGAGACCACGCGCCGCGAATGTGAAGCGCATTTCCACCCAAAGGGTCAAGGACTCATCGTCTTGGAAAAGGTGCTGCGCGGCCATCCACTTGATTTCTGCCTGCTCACCTCCTCCCTGTCAACGGTGGCTGGGGGGCTGGGCCTGGGAGCCTATGCCGCAGCTAACTCATTTATGGATGCGTTTGCCCAGCGGCAAAACCAACTCAGCGATTTCCCCTGGATCTGCGTCAACTGGGATGGATGGTTCTTCGAGACAGACAATGCCCGCTCCGGCAGATCGGCCAGACAGCGCGGGGACACAGCCATGACACCCGCTGAGGGCGTCGAAACCTTTGCCAGAATTCTCACTTACAATGCTGGGAATCACGTCATTGTCTCTACCAGTGATCTGCAAGCCCGGTTGCAACGCTGGGTCTACACGCACTCCCAGGTCACGCCCGCGGAACCGCCCGCGCCCGCGGTACACCAGGAGCGTCCGGACCTGGCAACTGACTACATCGCGCCCGGTACCGAGATCGAGGAGCAGATTGCTGCCATCTGGCAGGAACTTTTGGGGATCAAACGTATTGGTGTTCAAGACAACTTCTTTGACCTCGGCGGTGACTCCTTGCTGGGTATCCAGGTTGTCACACGCCTGCGCCAAAGCCTGGGGGTCAATCTGTCAGTCCAGGATCTATTTGAGGCTCCGGCAGTCGCCGACCTGGCCGAAGTCCTCCAGACAGCCCGCCTTGCCACACAAACCCTACCGGCGGCGGCGGAGACCAACACCGGTGAGCGTGAGGAGATCGAACTATGACCGTTGCGGAACTGTTTGCACACTTGCATCGCCTGGATGTACGTCTCTGGATGGATGGGGATCGGCTGCGGCTGAACGCGCCCAAAGGGGTGTTGACCCCCGAACTGAGCGCGGAACTCGCCGCACACAAAGAAGAACTCATCGCCTACCTCAAACGGGCGCATGCTCAAGACGTCCCGGAGATCCCGCCGATCCAGCCTGTCCCGCGCGATCAGGAACAACCACTCTCGTTTGCACAACAGCGGCTGTGGTTCATGGAACAAATGGAGCCGGGCAACATCGCCTATAACTTGTCCGGCGCCATCCGGCTGCAAGGGACGCTCGACATCCAGGCGTTTGAACAGAGCATCGCGGAGATCGTCAAACGGCACGAAATCCTGCGTACCACCTTTGTTCTAGCTGACGGTCAGCCGGTGCAGAAGGTCGCCCCGGCTGCGTCGCTGACCCTGCCCGTCATCGATCTCAGCGACCTGCCCAAGCTGGAACGCGAGGCCCAGGCCAAACAGCGCCTACAGACTATCGCCCGCACAGCCCTAGACTTGGCGAGCGCGCCGCCCTTTCAGATCGCGCTCCTGCGGCTCAATGATGCCGAACACATCCTGATGCTGAAGATGCACCACATCATCTCCGACGGCGTCTCAGTCGAATTGTTTCTACGCGAGCTTGGGCAGTTCTACGCGGCTTTTATCCGCGGCGAACAGCCTGGCTTGCCGGATCTACCCATCCAATATGGAGATTACGCAAACTGGCAGCGCGATTGGCTGCAAAGCACAGCCATGCAGGGCCAACTGGCCTACTGGAAGAATCAACTGGCGGGCGATCTGCCTGTACTCGAACTGCCGACCGACCGGCCACGCCCAGCGATCCAAACATTTCACGGAGCCAAGATCACGGCATTTCTGCCGGGCGATCTCACCCAGGCCATCAAAACCTTGGGCCGCAGCGAGGACGCCACCGTCTTTATGGTGTTGTTAGCAGCCTTCAAAACCCTGCTGCACCGCTATACCGGGCAGACGGATATCATTGTCGGCTCGCCCATCGTAGGCCGCCACCGCCCAGAGATACAAAACCTGATCGGCTGCTTTATCAATACGCTGCCCTTCCGCACCGACCTATCAGGAGACCCTGCGTTCCGCACTCTCCTGCGCCGCGTGCGCGAAGTCGCGCTCACCGGCTATGCAAATCAGGATGTCCCTTTTGAAAAGCTTGTCGAGGAAATCCAGCCCCAACGTGATGTCAGCCGCTCTCCACTCTTCCAGGCGATGATCCTGCAGCTAGTCCCGATCCGTTCCATGCAGCTCGCCGACCTCACCTGCACCCTGGAGATGGTCGACAACGGCGCGGCCATCCTCGACCTCACCTTGAACGTGCAGGAAGTGGGCGACCGGCTGGGCATCATGCTAGAATACAATACCGATCTCTTTGACGATGCTACCATGCGCCGTTTCCTGGAGCACTTCGAGGGCTTGCTGCAGGGCATCGTTGCCAACCCCGACCAGCCGATATCACAGCTACCGTTGCTCCCAGAAAAGGAACGGCAAAAAATCCTGGTCGAATGGAATGCCACGGATGCGGCCTATCCACAAGACCGATGCATCCATCACCTGTTCGAAGCGCAGACCGTGCGTACACCGGATGCCGTCGCAGCCGAATTTGAAGGCCAAACCCTCACCTACCGCCAACTCAATCAGCGCGCCAACCAACTGGCCCATTACCTGCAAACACAAGGCATCGGGCCGGGTACACTGATCGGCATCTACGTCGAGCGATCACTGGAAATGCTGGTGGGGCTGCTGGGCATCCTTAAAGTAGGGGCAGCCTATCTGCCCTTAGACCCGTCATTCCCGTCCGAACGGCTGGCCTTCATGCTGGCCGATACAGCGGCCCCCTGCCTGCTGACCCAACACGATCTGCTCGACAGTGTGCCCGCGTCCAACGCCACGCCCATCTGCCTGGACACGGACTGGGACACGATCAGCGCGGCGGGCCAAACAGAAAACCCGACTAGCACTGCAACCACCCAAGACCTGGCCTATGTGATCTACACCTCCGGATCCACCGGCCGACCGAAAGGCGTTCAGCTTCGCCATCAAGGCGTTGTCAACTTCCTGACCAGCATGCAGCAGCGCCCTGGCCTAACGGGCGATGACACCCTGCTGGCCGTCACCACCCTGTCATTTGACATCGCCGTCCTAGAGTTATTCTTGCCACTCATCACGGGGGCCAAAGTGGTAATCGCCGCGCGCGAGGTGGCCGCCGATGGC
>CAZYQJ010000422.1:0-5264 GCA_964649925.1 uncultured Litorilinea sp. | reverse complement strand
CCGCCGCCATTGTTGTTCTTGGTCGGCCCCCCGGCGATGTGGAACTTGCAGCCGTCATCGCCGCCGCACGCGCCCGCGTTGACCGCGCCCGTCGCAGGCGGTTGTTCAGGCTCGGGTTCTTCGGCGGGAGGGGGTTCCTCAGCGGGGGGCTGTTCAGCCGGGGGGGGCGCAGCGGTCGGCGCGGCGGGTGGCGGCGCGGCCGCGACCGGCGGGGCCGGAATGTCCTGCGCCACGGCCACCGCATCCGCATTCTCTGCGCGCACCAGTTCGCCAAAGATCCACGCCTGCTGCCCGTTGACGCAGCAGATCTGCCACCAACTCCCGTCTGCGTTCCTGGCGATGATGTCAAAGCTCTGGTCACGCGAGACCGTGCCCACCAGCCCGTACTCGGTGCCGGGGCCGTTACGCGTGTTGACCACTTCGCCGGTCACAATCGCAATGGGTGCGGACACAGCGGGCGCTGCGTCCTGGGCAGCCGGTGGCTCGGTCAAAGCCTCGGCGGATGTGACCGGCTCGGATGCCGTGACGGTATCCGTCGAGGTAACGGGTTCGGTCTGGGTCACGGGATCCGTCTGCGCCTGGGACGTAGACGTCACCACTTCGACTGGGGGTGGGAGTTCCTGGGCCACCTGTTCAGGGGTGGGCGTCGCCGCGCCTTCGGGCGTGGGTGTAAACGTCGGCACGACCTGGCGCGCCTCATCCCCCTCCGGCGCAGCAGGGGGCGTGTCCTCGCCGCGACCAGAAAGCAAACCACAGCCCGCCAGCAGCAATGCCGCCGCCAGCCATGTTCCCACCAGCCATGTCCATCGTCGTGATCTGTTTACCATGTACCTCTCCCTCTTCCCGATTGCACAACGCCCCTTTGGGGGGCGAAACTGTCTGGATATTTCCGACGCTATTGCCGCCCGTTCTGAACCGTCACCTGATAGCGCCCACCTGTGGCCTGCACCTCCAGCCGTTCGCCCGCCGCCACCTGCTGGGGATCGGTAACGACTTCGCCGTTCTCTCGCTGGACGATGCTGTACCCGCGCCGCAGCACAGCCGCCGGGCTGAGCGCTGCCAGCCGTCCTTGGGCTGCCAGCGTACGCTGTGCAGCGCGATCTAAACTGCGCTGGATCGCCCAATCCAGCCGCCGCTCGCGGTCGTCCAGACGCTGCCGCGCCAGGTCCAGATAGCGGCGCGGGTGCAGACGGCGCAGGCGCAGGGAACGCTGCTCTAACGCCGCGCGCTCCCCCTCTACCTGCTCCTCGATCCGCTGCCCCATCCACTCGACAAGGCTCTCCAGGCGCGCGCGCGCCTCGGCGCGGTCCGGCACAATCGCCGCCGCAGCCGCCGATGGGGTGGGCGCACGCAGGTCGGCCACGAAATCAACTATCGTATAATCCGTCTCATGCCCTACGCCGGTCACCACCGGCAGTTCGCTCTCGGCCACGGCATAGGCCACATTGGCATCGTTGAAGGCCCACAGATCTTCGATGCTGCCGCCCCCGCGCGCCAGGATCAACGCCTGCAGCGGCTCGACCGCCTGGCTGTAGCTGTTGGCGCAGCGGATCGCTTCGCAGATCTGCGCCGGTGCATCAGCCCCCTGCACCAACGTGGAAAAGACCACGACCTCCACCAGCGGCCAGCGCACGCTCAAGACGCGCAGAATATCGCGCAGCGCCGCCGCATCCCGGCTGGTCACCACGCCCACACGCCGAATAAGGTGCGGCAGGGCGCGCTTGCGCTCGGCATCAAACAGGCCTTCTGCGGCCAGCCGCGCCTTTAGCTCCTCAAACTGAGCATAAAGCAGCCCGCGGCCCGCGGGGGTGAGCCGGTTTACATATAGCTGGTAGGTTCCTCGTTCAGGGTAGACGCTGACATAGCCATAGGCGATGATCTGGTCCCCCTCACGCGGCAGCCAGCTATGCGCCTGAGCATGGGCACGCCACATCACCGATGCAATGCTGGCCCCGGCATCCTTCAGGCTGAAATAGACATGGCCGCTAGAGGCGCGCTTCCAATTGCTCACCTCCCCAATCACGGCCACATCGCGCAGCAGGTCATCCCGCTCGAACAGCGCCACGATGTGCGTACTCAAGCTGGAGACGGTCAACGTTTTCATTCGTGATTCCATCGTAAGTTGCCTCATGTGCCTGCCATTCTAACACAGCCCAACTTGACATCGAAGCAAGCCTCAACCGCGCGACCGCCCGCTGCCCCCCACAGCGCGATTGTCTCTGTACAATTCAAGCGATTGTCTCTTGCCCAAATGGTAATTGTCACGCTACAATGCCCCATCAAGACTGCAGCCCCCGTTTGTTTCGCTCACCTCGTCTGTGCTGTCCGGCTATGGTGCAGCACGTCGCATAGGATATAGCTTGTGTCTCTCGAACTCAAGGTCGACCGCACCCACTCGCTGGCGCTATACCAGCAGATCGTGGAACAACTCAAGGACCGCATCTGCGCAGGCCGTCTGCCAGCCGGTACACGGCTGCCCACAGTGCGCCAACTCGCCGCAGACCTGGGCGTCACCCGCTTGACCGTACAAACCGCCTATGGTGCGCTCCAGGAAGCCGGTTGGATCGAGTCGACGGTGGGCCGCGGCACCTTTGTCAGCCATTCACTGCGCCCCAACACCTTTGGCCGCGCCCTGACTGCCAACAGTTCGTCCGATGCCGTCATCGGCGAAATCCTACAGGTCAATCAGATCATCGGGTTGCGGTCGTTTGCCAGCGCATCACCTGACCCGCACCTCTTCCCAACAGATGATTTCTGGCAGGCGTTGGCCGCCCAGCAAAAGGACATCCTCGCCGCCACGAGCTATGTCTCCTCTCAGGGTGACCCGCAGTTACGCATCGAAATCAGCCGTGACCTGGAGGATCGAGGCGTCCGCGCCGCCCCCGACGAAATCCTGGTGGTGGCAGGTGTGACACAAGGGCTGTCGCTGGTGGCGCAGACCATTGCCGACCCCGGCGACCGCGTCCTGGTAGAGCAGCCGACCTATCTCGGTTTGCTGAACACACTCCAGGCTACTGGCTTGCAGCCCATCGGCGTCCCGCTCGACGAAGATGGCCCCATCCTGGAAGAATTGGAACGGCTCATCATCCAGCAGCGTCCGCGCTTCTTCTATACAGTGCCGACCTATCAAAACCCCACCGGGGGCTGCATCGCACCATCGCGCCGCCAGGCTGTGGTGGATTTGACCGCGGCGCACGGCGTCACCCTGGTGGAAGACGACATATACGGACGGCTGGCCTATGATGGGGCCGCACCGCTCCCCCTTAAGACGCTGGATCAGGCCGACAACGTGGTCTATGTGAGCAGCTATTCCAAAACGCTGATGCCCGGCCTGCGCCTCGGCTATGTCGTATCGCCCCCGCGCCTGGCCGAACGGCTGATCTCACTGCGCCGCGCGGCGGACCTGTGCAGCCCGCCGCTGCTGCAGCGCGCCTTGACCCATTTTCTGCGCCAAGGCGGGATGCGCCGCCACCTGCGCCGCGTGCTGCCGCTCTACCGCGAGCGGCGCGACGCGTTCGCGCGTGCCTGCGCCCGCTATCTGCCCGCCGAAGTCCAATGGCGCGCGCCGCAAGGGGGCTTCTGCACTTGGCTGACCCTGCCCAACGACCGCGACTTTACCGATCTGGAACAGGCTTTTCTCGCCCAGGGTTGGGCTGTCACGCCCGGCGACGTCTTTTTGGCCGACCCGCAATCGCAAAAGTCGCTGCGCCTCTGCTTTGGCAGCCAGCCCCCGGAGGCCATCACCGCAGGCATTGAGGTACTCGGCAGGTTGATCCACGACCGGATTCACGGGCGCAACCGCATCCGGCCCGTGACTCCTGATTGGACACCGCTCGTCTAGGCGATCCACACCGGCGCAACATCGATAACACGCACCCAAGATCGCAGCCCGTGACCGATGTTTCTCTCATTTCACCACCGCTTTCCTGACGGAGGAGCCACCAGCCATGACGCAGTATGCCTATTTTGACGGGGAGATTCGGCCCATTGACCAGGCCAAAGTCAGCGTGATGACCCATACCTTGAACTATGGTACGGGCTGCTTTGGCGGTATCCGCGCCTATTGGAACGACGATCAACGGCAGCTTTATGTGTTCCGGGTGATCGACCACTACCGCCGCTTCCACAACAGCGTCAAGCTGTTGCTGGGCAACTTAGAAACCACGCCCGACCAACTGGCGCAGATCACGGTGGACCTGCTTGCCAAGGAGGGGTGGCAAGAAGATGTCTATGTCCGCCCGCTCTACTACAAGCCCGACGAACTGATCGGCGTGCGCCTACACAACCTGCATGACGCCGTCACCATCTTCAGCGTGCCGATGGGCCGTTATCTCGCCTCAGAGGAAGGGGTCAAGGTCGGCACCAGCAGTTGGCGGCGCGTCGAGGACACGGCCATCCCCCCGCGCGGTAAGGTGGTTGGCAGTTATGTCAATAGCGCGCTGATCAAGAGCGAAGCCGTGCTCAACGGCTTTGACGAAGCCATTGTCCTCAACCAGGATGGTCACATCGCCGAAGCCAGCGCCGCCAACCTGGTCATGATCCGCAACGGCAGGCTGATCACGCCGCCCGCCACAGCCAACTCGCTGGAGGGGATCACCCTCAGCACGATCGTGCATCTGGCGCAGCATGAGTTAGGGCTGGATGTGGTCGAGCGCGAGATCGACCGCACCGAACTCTACTTCGCCGAGGAAGCATTCTTCTGCGGCACCGGCGTGCAGATCGCGGCCATCGCCAGCGTGGATCATCGTCCGGTCGGCAGCGGCGTGATGGGGCCCATCACCGCCCAACTGCGCGACCTCTACTTCCGCGTGGTGCGCGGCCAGGAACCCGCCTATATGCACTGGCTGACCCCGGTTCACCAGCCTGTGCCTGCCTAAACGACGAGGAGTCACATATTATGGCCCAACCGTCATCTCCGCTGCTCCCTCACGAAGGGGCCGGGGTCAAAGCAGCCGTCGACCAGCAATTTTCCCAGGCCGCCGCTCACTACAGCACCAGCCCCATCCATGCCTCCGGCCCCGACCTGGCCGAGATGGTGCGCGCCGCCCATTTGAGCGGGCATGAGATCTTGCTCGACGCAGGCTGCGGCCCCGGACATACCGCCCTCTACTTTGCCGCACACGTCAAGCAGGTTGTCGCCGCGGACCTCTCCGAGGCGATGCTGGCACAAGGCCGCGCACTCGCCGCCCAGCGCGGCATCAAGAATGTCGAATTTCGCCATGCCGATGTCGAGCGTCTACCTTTCCCTGATGCGTCGTTCGACC
>CAZYQJ010000421.1:0-5286 GCA_964649925.1 uncultured Litorilinea sp. | reverse complement strand
GCTCCATTTTGCGCGGCGGCTGGACATGGTCAACTGGCTGCTTCAGCCGGTCGCCGCCGCATAGACACCGCATAGACACTGCGAGAACCGATGGATCGCTACGCGCTGGGTGTCCCGGTGAAGGTGATGGCCGCGCCGCTGCGGTCGCATGACAGCCGCCGCTGGCAGAACCAACCTCACCTGAGCGTCAGCCTCGCCTACCTGCGTGACCTGCTCCACTACTTGCACCGGCACGACATTCACTTTTACCGGGTGGCGGGCCAGCTTGCGCCCTATGCCACGCACCCCGACCTGCCCCAGTTTCACAACCAGGTGGAGGAATGCAGCACGGAACTGGCCGCGATGGGCGATTTGGCGCGCCAGTTGCAGATACGGCTCTCGATCCATCCGGCGCATTACGTTCGGCTGAGCAGCCCGCACCCGGCCCAGGTTGCCCGCGCCCAGACTGAACTGGCGTTAGCGGCGCGCCTGTTGGATGCGATGGGGCTTGGCCCGGAGGCTGTGGTGGTGGTGCATGTGGGCGGAGCCTACGGCGACGCTTCCGGCGGGCGCGTGCGTTTTGTGCGTGCCTTCGAGTCGCTGCCCGCGGGGGTGCGTTCGCGGCTGGCATTGGAAAACGACGATCGCGTCTATGGCATCGCTGACCTGCTCTGGATTCACCGGCGGACCGGCATCCGCCTGGTGATGGATGTGCTGCATCACCGCTGCCGCAATGCGGGGGAACCGCTGATCGACGCGCTCGCTTCTTGCCTGGCAACCTGGCCCGCGCATGAACAGCCCAAGATCCATTTCAGCAGCCCGCGCACCGAACTGCGGTCGATCCTGCGTCAGGGAGAGCGGCGCTTGCTGCTGCCGCTGCCCAACCAGCACAGCGACTTTATCCACCCCTGTGAATTTGTGGACTTTTTGCGCGCGGCGCGCGAGGCCAGCCTGCGCCCCTTTGACATCATGCTTGAAGCCAAGGCCAAGGAACTGGCAGTCCTGCGCCTGCGCCAACACCTCGCAGACTACGCCTCGGACTTGGCGGGAGTGGTGAGATAGGCAGTAGGCAGATGGGCAGGTGGACAGATAGGGAGTAGGGGGGAGGAGAGGCAGTGGGCAATGGTTGTTCGGTCCCTACTGCCTACCTGCCTACTCCCTATCTCCCTATTCTAACGGGTCCACCCAGGGGGGCTTGGTCAGCAGGGGGTGGACTTCGGGGCCGCGCGCCCCGTCCACCAGCCGTCCGGTGATGACCTGCGGGTCATGCTGAAAGACCAGCAGCGCATCCTTTGCCATCGCTTCAGCGCGCAGCCGCCGCTTGGTTTCGATACTCGTCATGGGGTAAATGTCATAGGAGGGCACCCATGCCAGCCGGTCCATGTGAGCGGCCCAACTGCAAGCGTCCCCCAGGAATAGCAGCGATTCGCCGCCATCCTCCACCCAGACGACTTGCAGCGCCGCGGTGTGCCCTGGCGTGATCTCAGTACGCACGCTCTCCCCCAGACAGATCGGCCCGTCTACAATTTCCATGCGGCCTGCGTCGATCAACGGCTGCCAGTTGGCGGCGAAATAGGTAGCTGCGGTGCGTTCATTGGGTGCGTTGGCATCGCCAAAATCGCCGCCCTGCACCCAATAGCGGGCGCGCGGAAAGGTGGCGACGACAGGGCCGGGGCTGCCGTCTTCCGTGTCCCAGCGTGTTGCGCCGCCCGCGTGGTCGTTGTGCAGATGGGTGAGCAGCACCACATCCACGTCTTCCGGCGCATAGCCGACCCGCGCCAGGTCGCCCAGCAGGCGCGCCCGCCGGTCGTCCAGCCCCAGGATTTGGCGCTGCTTGGCGTTGAGCTTGTCGCCCACGCCGGTATCCACCAGGATCAACCCTTCACTGGATTCGATCAGCAGCGATCGGATGTCACACGGAATTTGGTGCTGATCGTTGGGCGTAATCACCCGCTGCCAGAGCGTGCGCGGCACCACGCCAAAAAAGCCGCCGCCGTCCGCCAGGTTCAGCCCGTCGCTCAGGATGTGGCAGCGCACCCTGCCGACCTGGAGTGTATGTGTCATAGTCATCCTCCCACGCGCCTGTTGGCCCGGCGGATTGTCCACCGGACGGGCAAGATTGTACCATAACCTGTGCCCTACTCAGCCAGATTTCAGGTGTATAGTCGAGGGCGGCGCGGGCATGATGGCTTGCCTCGCTCCGCGTTCTGGCCTACAATACAGCCCGCACCCAATCGGCCTTGTGCGTGGCGATGGATCGACTCAATTAGGTTATGTCTGACTCTGACGAGCGTGAAAACCGAGCTTCCAACGGCCAGCGATCCCCTGAGGAGGATGCCGAGTTGATGGCGCGGCTGGATGCCATCGAGTTGCGTCCTGGCATGGAACCGTTGACCCCGGAGGAAAAGGAAGCGTTTCTGGCGCGCGTGCGCGCCCAGGGGCGATCACTGACTTCAGAAGAGCAATATGCGCTCTTTGGCCCGCCGCCGGAGAAACCCGCGCCCCAGCCGCCGCCGCCAGAAGTCGACGAGATGGAACCGGCCCTGCTCGACGAGGAGGAGATCGCCCGGCTGTCGGGCAACTTCTTCCCCGAACTAGGGGATACCGCGGCCCTCGCCGCACCGCGACTGGTGCAGGGGGTGATCTTTGATTTCGACTATACCCTGGCCGTCCCCACGCGTGACTTGGGTGAAGCGCAGGCCGAAGGCGCACGCGCGGCGGAAGCCTACATGCGCAGCACCGGCATGGACTTCCCGGACGACTTTTGGACGAACATCGTGGAGGCGCGGCGTTTCTCCGAGGAAAAATCCGAGGAGGAGCAGGAAGAACATATCGCCGATGACGCCTTGAGCTTTTTGCTCCAGTTTTTTGGCTATCCCGCCAGCCGGATGGACCCGGACGTCCTGCACCGTGCGGTGGATATTTTTTATGCGCCGGAGATGACCGCTTGGCAACTTCGGCCCGGCGCGCGCACTGTGCTGGACGCGCTGCGGTCCGCCGGGTACAAACTGGCGTTGATGGTGAATTACAACTGTGATCGCGTTTTTCAGCGTATGGTGGACTATCTGGGTATCCGCCCCTACTTTGATATGGTGATCAGCAGCGCCGCGGTCGAATATCGCAAGCCTGATCCGCAGTTCGCTAACCTAGCCCTGGAACACTGGGACGCGCTGCCCTATGAGGTCGTGATGGTGGGCGACAGCCTGCGCCATGACATCGCCTGCGGCCTGGAAACTGGGACGCTGACCGTATGGCTGGACCAGGCGACCAGCCCCCAGGTGGCGCACGACAACGAAACGCTGGTGGGGCAGGTACGTCCTGATGCGCGGGTGGATGACCTGAGCGCGCTGGTGGCGCAGATCGAAGCGTGGGCGGTTGCATGACATTACAGCCCTCGTCGAGCGTCCCGTCTACCCACCCGATCAAGGCTCGCCGCCGCTATCCGGATGCGCCGCTGGTGGGCGTTGGGGTGGCGGTCTTTGACGATGCGGGCCGTGTCCTGCTGGCGCGGCGCGGCAACCCGCCGCGCGCCGGACAGTGGGGGCTGCCGGGCGGGCTGGTCGATCTCGGCGAGCGTCTGGTGGACGCTGCACGGCGCGAGGTGCGTGAAGAGTGCGCCATCGAGATTGAGATCGGCGGCGTTGTCGGCACATTTGAACCCATCGAGCGCGACGCAGACGGGCGCATCGAATATCACTATGTCGTCATCGACTATTGGGCGCGCTATCGCGCAGGTACAGCCCAGGCACAGGACGATGCCGCCGCTGTCTCCTGGGCCGCTATGGACGAGTTGGACCGCTACGCGCTCAGCGCAGATACGCGCCGCGTCGTCGACGACGCATACCAGGCCTGGTCGGCTGCATAGACTGGGCAAATTTTATCCATCCGACACCTTTAGCAACCAGACAGCGCCAAAGTGAAACCACCGATGGAGAGCAATCCACAGACCGGCGCACCCTTTCCTCCTCTCGATCTGGCTCAAGTTCAACGCCGCTTGCTGCACCTCAGCAGCCAGATGGACGCGCTCCAGGATTTGGTCAAGCAGGTGACGACTGAACTGAACCAGGAGACCGCCCAGCTTTCGCTGCTGGTGCAGCACCTCACCCGGACGGCGCGCCGCGAAGAACCGCTGGAAGAACGGCTGCTGGAATTCACCGAGCAGATGAGCGCCGACCATGAGCAGCTGATCTTCCTCAGCCGCAAACTGACTGAACTGGCGACCCAGGAACAACTGGTGCGGATGGCGACCCTGATGGCGACCCAGTCGCAGGTGATGGAACTGGTGCGGGAGTTGGGCCGCGTCCAGCAGCGTGCGATCGACCTCGGCGAGAACCGCGACCACCAGGTTGGCGGCGTGTTGGACACGCTTAACGCGGTCTTGATAGGCCGTCGCCAGATCGCAGAAGAGGCACAGACGCCAACGCCCGACAAGGCCGACGAACTCCAACGCCAGGCGCGCGGCGACTTTGCCGCGGATTTCCTGCCCGCGCTTGACGGGCTGGAAGCGGTGTTGGAGGAGGGGCGTATGCTGCTGGCGCGCCAACGCCAGGAGATCACTGAGTGGAACCAGGGGCAACATGACCCGCGCACCGCACCAAGCGGGCTGGTTAACCGGCTGCGGTCGCGGCTGGTGGGCGAGGGCGAAGAAGGTCATGGGCTGATGCCTGGCAGCCCGGAAAGCGTGGCCGTGGCAAAAGTCTTGAGCAGCTGGCTTCGGGCACTCGCCTTGGTGCGTGACCGCTTTATCACGTTGATGGCCCAGGAGGGTATCCAGCCGATTGCCGCCATGCGCCAGAGGTTTGACCCGCGCCTGCATGTGGCGGTGCAGAGTGAAATCCGCAGCGATTTGCCGCCCGATACCATCGTGCGCGAGGTGCGCAAAGGCTTTCTTCAGGGTGAGCGTGTGCTGCGCTATGCCGAAGTCGTGGTGGCGCGACCACCCGGTGTCCCACCCGCGGCTTCCCCACCGCGGGCAGCCCCTTCTCCCCCTCAAGAATGAATGCCGGAAGCGTTTAAGACGCCGGGTCGTTGGCGGCCCGGCGCTGTGGGCGGCTGCGGATCATCGTAGCGGCCCTGTTGGGATACACCCAAACGTATGATGGCGTAGACTCCCCGTGCGCCATCTATTTTATTTTTCACGCCGCTTTTCAAGGAGCCAAAGATGAACCGCCCGCCCGAATCGTATGTCTTGGTCGACGAAGCACGCCTGCTGGCCTTTGCCGCGGCCTGCTTTGAAACAGTGGGACTCAGCCCAGACCATGCCGCTACGATCAGCCGCCTGTTGGTCAATTCTGACCTGCGCGGCGT
>CAZYQJ010000420.1:0-5288 GCA_964649925.1 uncultured Litorilinea sp. | reverse complement strand
ATGGCTTTCCTCGGCCCACAGCGCCATCAGCCGGGTGATGTCCTGGGAGACGACCAATTCACCTTCGGCGTTGATCAGCGCCTGAATCGTCGCTTCTGGGTCGGATGTGTCCAGGGCCAGGCTGCATGACCCGCCTGGCGTAGGGGTGTCCGTTACCTGGGCGGTCGGGGTTGCCGCCAGAGGGGCGCATCCGCCAGCAACGAGTGTAATCGCCAGCAGCAGGGCGGCGTGCACAAGGGCTATGGGCAAGGTGCAGCGGGCGGGTGCATTACTGGGCGCTGCGGAACAACTGGCGGACAAAGTCGGCATGAATCTTGAGCGTTTCTTCGGTTGTACCATACCGCCCAGAAGTCAGCTTGAATAGGACGATCCCATCGTTGATCTCCCGCGCCTCGTCGGGGAAGAGGTAGAAATAAAAGACGATGTGTTCGGCATCTACGCTTTCACCGGGGAAACGCTTGCGCGCTTCCATCCACAGCCCGTAGACTTCGCCGCCCTCCTCCAGCGAGACGCCGGAAGAACTGAGGTTATAGGTCCAGCCATCGGCGTCATAGCAGATATCGGGGGCATGAAACGGCTGCGAACTGCGCCCGCCGATCATGCTGAGCCAGATATAGTGGCCCTGGCTGTTGTGATAGAGCCGCTGGACGTACTGCTCCGGGTCCAGGAGGATCATGACCTCCTGGTTGGTTTCCGGCACCTCTTCGCCGACCCAGTCGCCCACCTGCAGCGGGACATGGTTGAGGTCGCTGTCGAGGTCGAACCGGGCGTTGGCGGTGACGCGCACCTCGCGGTTGGTACGCTGCCAGAAGTCCAGGTCGGCGATATAGGTGAACTCGTCATCTCGCTCGCCGGACTGTCCCGATAAGATCGGCGTGAGCCGTGGTATATAGACCGCCAACAGCCCGCCAACCAGCAGCAGCGCGGCCATGAAACTGCGCGCGATGAAAGCCGTTGGTTTGGGTTTGGAGTCTACATCAATTGAGCGCATAGGAGCATGATAAGCTCAAATCACCTCGGGCCGCAACTGGTTACAGCGCAGCATCCGCGTGATGGGCCACATCAGCAGCAACACGACGACGAAAAAGCCAATGCCCGAATAGTCGTGATAAAAGACGAATCCGGCCTGTGCGCCCCACATACGTGCAACAAAGAGCAGGGATGACACGCGCAGGATATTGCCCAGGATCGCCAGCGGCACGGCCAGCACAACCAACAGCAAACGCCCCCACAGCGGCCCCTGTACCAAATAGGCCGCCAGGAACATCAGCGCGGTCAACGCGATCAATGAATTGACGCCGCTGCACTGCGCGCCGATCACCAGGTCGGCGTTGGGCAGCGTCACGGCATTGCCTACAATCGTTACGTCTAGCCCCAACCAGCGCACCAACGCTCCGGAACAAACGCCGGTGAACATCGCCAGCGGCAGCGTGTAACGGTCCACAAACGGCAAGGGGATCATCAGCGCCAGATAGGCAATGGGAAAGATCAACCGGCGTGCTACGTTGTCGCCGCCGAAGGTCCACACCAACCCCCCGATCATGCCGACCGTGGCAAAGGCGGCCAGATAATAGGCGCGGTTGTTGAGACACCAGAGATAAAATACCAGCCCCACGGCGGTCAAGACCAGACCGTTGTTGCTGCCCATGCCAGGCTTCCACACCAGCGACTTGTCATTGCGGAAACGCTGATAGGCCAGGTAGAGCGAAACAGGTGGGATCAAGATACCGTGGCTGTAGTACTCATTGCCCATCCACTCGCCCCAAAGCCACCGCCAGACAGGCCATGTGAGGGCAACAAAAGCAACCACTACCAGGCTGGGCGCTCCAACCGCGCGCGCACGCTGAGTCGTTACGTTCATGAGCAATGGCAGGGCGCGCAATTCCGGCGGCGCGTTGGTAGACGTAGACGAGAGATCACGCCCGCAGGATACCATGCGCCCTGCGATGCGTCAAAGTGGTTACGCTGTGTGGCGGGATAGGGATAGATGCGGGAAATCAAACTGCGCCACCTGGAGAGGCGGCGCAGCCGGTATCGTATCGGGTGGGGTTATGCGCTGCGTTGCAGCACAGGCCGGAACTTATAGCCGTAGACGATCTGGCCTTCCGGCCCCTCTTCTTTCAGCCTGCGCGTGACCATTTCCACACGCATCCCGACTTGAACCTGGTCATGGTTGACGTCGGTTAGCTGGGCCGTCACGCGCGGCCCTTCGTCAAGCTGAATGATGGCGACCGTGTAGGGGGCTTGATCCTCAAACCCCTGGGGCACATTGTACATGGTGCTAAATGTGTACACCTCGCCCTGGCCGCTCAGGTTTTGTTTCAACCCGGCCAGCTCGGTCTGCCTGGGCAGCGCCATCTCAGTCATCTCCGACCGCGGCAAACCCGGCTGATTGGGGCATCACAAAGACAAAGTCGCGTCGAGGGGCCGCCTCGACCGTGTGGCTGTGTGTCTCTGCCTCACGCCCGCAGTAGGGGCAGAAGCGGCGCGGCGGGAATACGACCCGATCACATTCCGGGCACACCTCGCCTTGCAGGCTATAGCGTTCTTTCTGATTACGCCATAGAATCGGAATTCCCATAACAGGTATACTCTCCTTGGTTTCAGTGTCGGCAGTGATGTCACTGAAAAGGTCGCCGACGTACGAACCGACCTGAATCACGTTCCAGATGCAACGGCGCTATCGCTTGGCACGAACCGTCGTTGTTGTTTAGGTTGATGGTCGCAGTGTAGCACGGCACGCTTACCATTTCCTATCGAATCCCACCTTTATACGGGTTGATAGCTTTTGACAGTCCTTCACGGACTGGTTGGAGCTGGCTTGACTCTCATGGCCTTTCCCCAGAGGGGGACGCGCGCCGTTGATAGGTTTTGAGAGCTTTTGCCAGCTATCTTGGAGCAATGTTCCAGTTCTGGTCGCCCTGTGAAGGTGCGTTTGCTGCCATAATTTGACATAAAAGGAGCGCGCTGCGTCATCAGACACAACGCGCTCGCTGATAGGGTAGGCCATACGAATCCGGCCCCAACGTACCCGATGCGCTTAGACCCCTAAAATGTGGGTGACGACGGTTGCGCCGCTGCCGCCGATATTTTGCGCCATACCGATGCGTGCACCCTTGACCTGATTGGCCCCAGCGCGCCCGGTTAACTGCTGCACGACCTCGATGACCTGGTAGATGCCCGTCGCTCCGACTGGGTGACCGCGGCTTTTCAGGCCGCCCATCGTGCTGATCGGGATCTCGCCCTCCAGCCCAATCGCCCCTTCATGCGCCAGCCGCCAACCTTCCCCGCGCCGCGCAAATCCCGCTGCCTCTAGACTGAGCGCGGCCATGATCGTAAAGGCGTCGTGAACTTCAAAGAGGTCGATGTCATGCGGCTGGAGACCGGCCTGGCGGAAAGCCTTTTGGCTGCTGACCGCGCCTGCTTCGAGAAAGAGCGGGTCGCGGCGGTCATGTACTGCCAGCGTGTCGTTGGCGCTCGCCCCTGCCAAAATCTCGACCGATCCCCAGTGATGGCCGGTGGTAAACTCGCGCACGCGTTCGGTCGGAACCAACACCACAGCAGCCGCGCCATCACAGACCGGGCTGCTGTCCATCATATTGATCGGCGTGGCGATCACCGGGGCGCGCAGATAGGTGTCGAGGTTGATCGCCTGCTGGAACATAGCATTGGGGTTGTTGGCCCCATTGCGGTGGGCATTGATGCTGAACCCCGCAAAGGCATCAATCGGCACATCAAACTCATACATATATCGCTGCATGATCAGCGCGTTCAGCCCGACAAAGCTGACGCCATGCAGCGCTTCATACTCGGCATCTGCGGCGGTTGCCAGCCCTGCGGTGGTGTCCTTACCCACCGTGTCGGTCATCTTCTCCAGCCCGACGACGATGACGACATCGTGAAAGCCGCTGGCGACAGCCATCGCGCCGACGCGCAGCGCCGCGCCGCCCCCGGCGCAGGCCGCCTCAACCTTGGCCGCTTCGATGCCGTGCAGCCCGCAGTAATCGGCGACCAGCGTGGCGAGATGTTCCTGATCCAGCAGTGCACCGCTGAGCATGTTGCCCACAAAGAGCGCATCCGCCCGATCAATGCCCGCATCGGCCATGGCTGCTGACACCGCGGTGTAGGCTATCTGTCGCGCTGATTGATTCCACAACTCGCCCACCGGCGACTGGCCGACGCCGATGATTGAAACACTACGCATAGATCCTCCGCTTATACGCTCTATGGGCAGCCGTCTGCCCACGCGAATGTCACGCCGATTGGTCCGGCGTGACTCTCCCTATGATACCACAGGATTTCGAGTTACCATAACGTAATTGCACCAGAAAACGGCTTTCTGATCTGTAATACGCTGCGCGTTCGCAGGCGTTTCGGGGAACTTGACAAGCGTTGGGGCTACTTGAAGATGTAGTAGGTGGCGCGCTTCTCGCCGATGCGCAGCAGCAGGTTTTTTTCGACCAGATCGGCCAGGTCGCGGCGAATGGTCTCGGCGCTGACATCGGGGACAAGCGATTGATATTCGCTGTTGGTGATGCGCCCGTTGCGCTGCACGTAGGCCAGCGCTGCCTCCTGGCGCTCATTTAAGAAGAGGTGGCTCCACGGCTGTTGGGCGGGCTGGCTGCTCACCAACTCGGCCCCGCGTGATTGCAGCGTGACCTTGAACCCGGCGGGCGTCTCTTCAAAGTCAGGTGCGGGCAGTCCGGCCTCGGTCATGGCGGCGATCATGCGGTCGATGCCATACCCCAATCGCTCGATAAAGCCCAGGTCGCTGAGGATCGCCACAATCGCCTCGTTGCGGCTGTAGCGTTCATCCTTGAGGTTCTCCAGCGTCACATGGCCCGGCAGCCGTCCAGGGCTGTAGATCTCCATCCGGCTGTTGAACATCAGCACGCGGATGCCGTCGCCGCGGATACTGTAATCCCGGTGGGCTATGGCGTTGACAATGGCCTCGCGCACGACGGGCAGCGGGTATTCGCTGCTTTCCTCGCGTTCCATCCCGCGGATCTTCATGCCGCGGCGCATGTTGCTTGTCAAAAAGGCTTCAGCCTGCCGGATCTGGTCAGGGAGCGTGCCCCCCAGGTCTTGGCGCACAAACTCATCGCCCATTGTGTCTCCTGCATAGCGCACGCAGATGATCTCGGCGCTGCGCAGATACTGCTGCGGGTTGCGACCAAAGAGGAGGATGCCCGCCACCGTGGGCGTCAGGACGGCAGAACCTGTGTCGTCCGGCCCCTGTGTGTAGGCGGCGCAGCCGCGCGCCAGCAATGCCTGGGGGATGTCCTCGG
>CAZYQJ010000419.1:0-5295 GCA_964649925.1 uncultured Litorilinea sp. | reverse complement strand
AAAGTACCTATAGTCATGAGCGCAAGGCCTGTTAGCAGTGACATATTGTTTATCAGCACTGAGGAAGCAGGAGCATTTGAGGCAGAATCACGGGGAATCATGCGAACGTGCCCGCGCCGCTGGCTCAACCGATACCCCGGCCCATCTCATGCATCTTCTTGCGCCTCCATGCGCACAGGGATGCCCAATCTATCCGCCGCCAGCGGTGCAATTTCCTCCCACTCAATGCTCGTCTGGCGACCCTGGTCAAATTCCGAGGTCACCCAGGCGTAGAGTGCCTGCAAGCCAGGGTCATCCTTGGGCAGTTCTACGCCGATGTGCTGCCGGATCAGGAAGATCAACCCGGCGATGCCGCTGTCTTTGGTCAGCGAGACTTCCAGCGGACGCCCCAGCAGTTCCGGCACATTAAACGGCGCGTACATCCACCAGAATTTGTTCAACCCATCGGCATGCACGCCTGCGCGCGTCCGGTGGGCGTCACGTCCGTACAACGGGTATTTGTTGGGCACGCCTTCGCCCATGCGCTCGTAGAGGTCGGCCAGGTCATTCAGCGCCCGGAAATCGGGTTGATTCTCGCCAAAGTAGCCCATCCCGATCAAATGCAGCAGGATGCCTTCCAACGGCGCGTTGCCCGTGCGTTCACCCTTCCCCAACACTGTCCCATTGATGGCTGCGCACCCTTCACGCACTGCAGCCAGGCAGTTGGCGACCACCAGCCAGGTATCATTGTGCGGATGAAATTCCAGCTCTTCGGCGGCCAGCCCCATCCCGCGCAGCGTCCTGAAAATGCGTGGGATGCTGCGCGGCAGCGCAACATCCGCATCAGGCAGCCCCAGCCCCATCGTATCGCAGATACGGAACTTGGGCTTCAACCCAGAGGGCGCACAGATCTCCTGAACCGCTTCGATGAACGGTTGCATAAAGTCCATCGGCGCACGGGTCGCATCTTCCAGATGCAGGCGTGGGCGAATTCCGGCATCGACCGTGGTGCGAACCGCATCGAGATAGATTTGTGCCGCTTGATTGCGTCCGCCCGGTTTGAACTTGTGAAAGGTGTGATAGTCTGACGCCGAAGCCAACATACCCGTCTCACGGACACCCAGTGCCTTGATGAGTTCGACATCCTTGGTAGTCGCGCGTATCCAGGTCGTCGGTTCAATCGGCGCGCCGCCCTGGTAGCGCGCCAGAGCACCCTCCAATGCCGCCCGGTCGGACGGACGGTACACGAAGAATTCGGCCTGGCGAATCGCACCGCTGCTGCCTGTAAAGCGGCACAGGATGTCATAAATAGCCAGGCTTTGCTCGGCGGTCAGCGGCAGCCCGCCCTGCTGGCCGTCGCGGTGGGTGGTCTCGGTCGTCCAGACGTCATGAGGCAGCGTCGAGGGGCGTTTGTCTGCCCAGACATACTGTGGAAAGTTATCGCGCGGGAAGCTCTCCGGAAAGTATTCCGGCGACTGGGGTTCAGGGATCATGGGTGTTCCTCGCTGCTTGTTGGACTGCTCACTATCCGGCTGCTTTCATGCTTGTAGCTGCGCCAACCAGGGCATCAGCGCATGGACATACGTTTGGGGCGTCTCTAGGGGGAACCAGTGACGGTATGGCATTTGGCAAAGCCATGCCACTGATAGTTGTGGCATGAATTCGTGTTGGAGACAGCTAGGCCGCGTACCGGGTCGGGGTATTTTACCACACATGCTAGGTCATCGTGCGTGTCCAAAATGAACCTGCCACCCGCACCCCCTACCGCTAGTTACTTTCTGGGGCAGACCCGCGAACCGATGAGCGCTTGCGCCCTGATTCGGGCAAGAGAGGATGCAGCAGGGGCAGTGGCGGATCCTTCACGCTAACCCACTGGTGAAGATAACGCCCCACTGGCCCAGGTCTGGACGCGTCAACACGCGTACTTCGGTCACCCACTTGACCCACTGAAAGCCCCGACGTCCCGGCGCTACCAGGCGCAAGGGCGCGCCGTATCCGTGGGTCAGGGTGTCCCCACCCACATGGGTGGCCAGCAACAGATCCTGTATCTCAGCCAGCGGCATGCTCCAGCGATAGCCCGTCACCGCGACGAAACTCACCGCGGTGGCATCAGGCGCAAGCCCGAGCGGGTCGAGCAGATGGCACACCGGGATCCCACGCCAGCGCTGAGCTGAATACCAGCCGCCGGTACAATCCAGCGTCACTTCCATCTCTCTGCTCGGCATCGCCAGCAGGTCCGGCAGCGCAAGCGTCACAGGTGTGGTGACAGCGCCGGTGATCTGCAGCCGCCAGCGGGCTGGGTCGAGGGGAGAGGGGTTGTCCAGCATCCAGATGGTGACGGGAAACGTTCCGATGCCGCCCCCGCTCCCCACCTCCCGCGAGCCGGTGAAACGCCGGTCTTCCCCCGGCAGGTCCAGGCGGCGGTTGGCCTGGGTCTGTCCTTGCCACAGGGCCAGGCCGCTAAGCGGCAACGCCAGGAAACGCAGGGCGTTGCGCCGGTCGGCGACATCAACACGGCGCAAGGGCCGGTAGCGCAGCCAGGTATGCAGGATCAAGGCCAGGAGCAGCAGCAGGCCAACGATTACATGCCAGTTCATGCCGTTGGGATAGCCCAGGGGCTGCTGCCAACTGCTCCAGACAACGCCTGTCCCCACAGCCCCCAGCGCCAGGAGCAGCACGGCGATGGACGCCAGGACTGAAGCAGTCCAGCGGTGGGGATGGAGGCGCGCCTGCACGCGGTGTACCTTCCACAGGAGTAGCAGCGGCAAGGAGAGGCCGATCAGGCTGTGGAGCACAAAGAGCCAGCGGCCATCCGGACGACCGACTAGAAAGGTAGCCAGCCCCGAGAACACCTCAAAGCCCACGGTGATAAGCAGCAGCCAGTCAACTAGACGAGGACGCATCGAACTCTCGCAGCAAGCAGATCACGGTCATAGCGCAGCGGGCCTTACCGCTAATTTCGCCAGTCTATGCCTATCATATCACGGAAGATCCAGTGGAAACTCTGTGGGTAGCATACCATCATACCATTGCCACCATACCCTTTCAATACCGTGTAGATAAGGCGGCCCGGCAGGCCAGAGGGCGCAGCGTGATGCCGGTCTACGCCTGCCAGTTGGCCATATTCATGCAGGCGTATGGGGCCTTTCCTCAAGTCGCGCCTATGCCCGGCAGCCTACCGTCTAGTTGATTCTGGCAGTACACGGGTATGGAAGTGTGTTTCAGGGTGGCGATGCAGGCTTGAAGTCATGCCTTACGGGGTGCATGCGCGGCGCAGCAGCGGCTCGTCAATCGCCTGGACATCCCACTGGCTCGCGCCGAGAAAGGTCACAAAGCGCACAAAGCCGCGTCCCCATGCCTCCGCAAACGCCTCATCCTGGCCGAGGGCAGGATCTTCCATCCACAGTCCCAGGATGATAAAGGTGTTGCTCTGCCGGTCCAGTTTGCTGTCAAAGCGAGCCACAAGCCGGTCGCCCCACAAGACCGGCAGCGTGTAATAGCCGAAGCGGCGCTTGTGCGCGGGCTTGTAGACCTCCCACACGTAGTCAAACCCGAACAACACCTTCGCCCGCCCGCGCGCGCTGACGGGGTCAAGCGGGGCGAGGAAGACAACCTCCTCGGTCGTGGTAGTCTCCAGCGGTGTCCAGGCTGCTGGCATGCGCCCGGCGCTCAACTCGCGCAGCACCGGCACGTCGTGGCCCAGTGCGTAGTGCCGCGCTTTCCAGCCTTCCACCTGCACCTCGACGATCTCGCCGTCGGCCACCATCGCCTCGCCAATCTGCCCGGCCTGGCCAAAAGGCACGCCGCGCTGCCAGGCGTCACTCGTGCGCTTCAGCCGCGCCAGACCCGAAAAGGCGATCTCCTTTTGGATCAGGAAGCGGGCCGCCTCGGCCTCGCTGCTCTCATAGATGAGATGGGGGGGCGCGACGGTTTCAGTGAGCGCATACACACGCTCGAAGTTCTCGCGGTGATGCGTCATCACGTCGCCGGTGCGCCACAGATAGTACAACGCCAGTGAACTGTCCTTGCGCCCACGATAGCTATTGGTTCGAGTCCGCTGCGCCATCGCAAAGTCACGGTTGCTGACGGTGCCGCGTTCGCGCAAAAGCGCGCGCATCTCGGCGATGGCAGCGGCGTGTTCGTGGCCCATTTGGTGAATGCGCCTGTCGACATCAGCTCCACCGTCGCGTTCGCGGTGCATGACGGCGCGCCAATGGGGCAGTTCATCCATTGGGCGCACGGCCAGCCATCCCCCCCAGTCAAAGAACTTGCGCTGCTGGTATGTCACGGTCTCCCACAGCCCTGGCGTATAGTCGAGGACACGGCTGTACAGAGCGATGTCCTGGCTGCGGGCGATAATTTGCAGCGGGTCGAGTTGTAGATACTCCATGGCGCGCATGGCCTGCTCCGCGCCTTCGATCCCGCGCCAGCGCCGCCCAGGCCACAGGCCCTGTTTGCCGAGGATGAAGCGGCGCGCAATATCCGGGTCAATGGTAATCATATGAACCTCCTAGTCAGCAAGCAACCCTGGTTATACTACAGTTGTAGTGATGGGTCAGCAAGCGACAGGCGGCGCTGATTGTGAACGTGCCTGGCGATCACAAGTTATGCCAGCATAGTACCCGCTGGCGCAAAGTGTCCCCAGGCCACGGGCACTACGGCTTTCGGCTCAAAGGCAAGCTTCCCGAACTCGACCTATAGCTTTTCCTTTGCCATGCTCCCGGACCCCTGTCCCAGCACACGCATAGCGGCACGGCGGCGCGTCACCATCTGTGGCATCCAGCTTACTGCGATTGCTGCAGCAGCGATACACCACAGCCCAATCGTCAATGTATCGGCGCGTTCAGAAAGCGCGATGACCTCACCGCTGAAGTTGACCATCGCATGAAACAAAATCGCCGCCAAGGTACTGCGGCCGGTATTGTTGCAGACCCAGGCAATCACCACGCTGAGGGGCACAATGCCGATCATGAATAACCAGAATGCCGGGGTGCCCACACCCAAACTCGCCTGGTAGGAACCCTCAATGAAAAACAAGGGGAGATGCCATAAGGACCACATGACGCCCAGTGTGACGCTTGCGACCAGGGCAGATCGGCGATCCAGCAGGCGATCCAGTGCGTAGCCGCACCAGCCCAATTCCTCAATGAATGGGATCAAGGAGGCAAATAGGATCGATGGGATCACCGACAAGGGATTTGGTAGGAAATTACGGGCCGCCTCTCCCCATGTAGCGCCACTTCCGCCGGTGAGGACGTCTGCCAGCGCAGCCAGGGTGTTTAGCACAGGAGCAAACAAGAGAATGACCAGGTACCA
>CAZYQJ010000418.1:4193-5308 GCA_964649925.1 uncultured Litorilinea sp. | reverse complement strand
GTAGAAGTCTATCTCAAGCAGTCTTCCGGGTTTGATGGAGAGATCATCGTCTGGCAGGACGGTGTCGAATTGTTCAACATGAGCGGTGTGCGGACGAAGTTTGCCAGCGGCTACCAGAATTGGAGTGTCAACAACTACGGCAATAACCTATCGCCCGCTTCCGTCACACTCTACATCGACGATGTGGTCATCAGCACTGAACGCATTGGGCCTTAGCATGCAGCTTCCATCGGGAGGAGGGACAGGTATGACTTTCAACACGCCCCCGGCAACTCACACCGGCCAAAAATCACGCACCGCGCAAGACCCGTGGATCAGCACCCCTGCTCATCGCCCAGACGCGCGCATGCGTCTGTTCTGCTTTCCCTATGCAGGCGGAGGAACGTCAGCATACAACCCCTGGGCCAAGTCCCTGCCCGACGAAATTGCGCTCTACTCGATCCGGCTGCCTGGCCGCGAGAGCAGGCTGCGCGAAGCGCCCCATGTGCGGATGGCACCACTCGTCCAGGACCTTGCCGACGCACTGTCACCCTACCTCGACCTGCCGTTTGCCTTCTTTGGGCACAGCATGGGCGGCCTGGTGACCTTTGAGTTGGCGCGCCAGCTACGCAGACAGCACGCACCGCAGCCGCTGCACCTGTTTGTCTCCAGCCACCGCGCCCCACCTGCCCAACCCAGAAGCGCCGCTCTACAACCTCTCCGACGACGAACTGGTACAGGAGATGCATCAACGGTACAACGGCATCCCGCAGTTCGTCATGGAGAGTCCTGATCTCCTTGAGTTATTACGGCCCGCAATGCGCGCCGATGTCACCGTGCTAGACACATACCACTATGTCGAGGAGCCGCCTCTGGCCTGTTCGATTTCGGTATGTGGAGGAGACGCCGACCCCACTGTGACCCGCGAATCACTGGATGCATGGCGATCCCAGACCACCGGGCGCTTTCAGCTTCGCACGTTTCCCGGCGACCACTTCTATATCCAGAGCGCGCAGACATCGTTGCTGCAGTCGCTGCGTGAAGAGTTAGCCCGTTATCTGTAGACCCGGCCTTGCCCCAGACGTGGGCAGCCACCGTGACTTGCACTGGAGGAGCAAGATGGAACATTTGCATCC
>CAZYQJ010000418.1:0-4183 GCA_964649925.1 uncultured Litorilinea sp. | reverse complement strand
CAGGCTACATCCCAGGTGGAGGCAGCCTTGTTGGCGTCTGCGCTGGTGGAGGATTGCCGGGTGCTGTGGCGTACAACTACGCTGGGCGAACGACAGCTTGTCGCTTATATCATCAGCGCAGGCCCATTCTCAGCGGAACGGCTGCAGGCCGACATCTCCCCAAACGTGCCCCAACAGCTTCTGCCGCACGCCTATGTCCCCCTTTCCAGGCTGCCGCTGACTGGGAGCGGTCTGGTCGACGACCAGGCCTTGGCCCAGCTTCCAGTCATTGACGGCGAGTTGGCCCAACGGTGGGAGCAAGAGGTCCGCAGCCTGCCTGATGTTGAAGACGTGGCGGTGATCATCCAGGAGGAAGATGATCCGGAACAACCGCTGCATCTCTCTGACTTGCTGCCCGGCTGGCAGCGCGGCGCTGCCCACGACGACCATGCACACGATGACGGGACGGCCCGCGCAGAGCAAAGACGCTCCAGACCGGCGTCACACCGTCCCGCCATCAGCCACGGCAACCCGCTCCATCTAGAACCGGACGCGCCCGCCACCCTGACACATGCCCTCCAGCGCGCCGCTCGCCAACCGCTCCCGCGCGGCGTGGTCTGTGTTCAGCCGGACGGCTCTGAGCGCATCCAATCCTATGCCGAACTCCTGGCCGAAGCGCAGCGGATCGCCGCAGGGCTGCGCCAGCTAGGTCTACGCCCGCAAGATAAAGTCATCTTCCAGTTCCGCCGCAACGATGATTTCATCGCTGCCTTTTGGGGGTGTATGTTAGGCGGCTTCGTTCCCGCACCCATCGCGGTTCCGCCCACATTCGCCCCCAACCAGGCCAACTTCCTTAAACTCTGCAACGCCTGGCAGTTGCTTGGCGAACCGCTGGTTCTGACCAGTGAGGACGTCGCTCCCCCCTTGCGCGTCTTGCTCAAGGAAGTGCAATTCGACCAGGTACGCGTGGAAACGGTGGAGGAGATGCGGCGCGCCGAGCCCATCTCCGACCCGCACCCAAGCCAGCCAGACGACCTGGCGCTGCTCCTGTTGACCTCCGGCAGTACGGGCATGCCCAAGGCTGTGATGCAGAGCCACCACGCCCTCCTCAGCCGGTCGGCAGGCACCGTGTAGATGAACAAACTCAGCCAGGACACGGTCTCCTTCAACTGGATGCCGCTCGACCATGTGGGCGGGATCGTGATGTACCACCTCCGCGATGTCTATTTGGGTTGCAAACAGATCCACGCGCCGACCGAATTTATCCTGTCCGACCCGCTGCGCTGGCTGGAAAGGATCGACCGCCACCGCGTGGACGATACCTGGGCGCCGAACTTTGCGTTTGGCCTGATCAACGAACGCGCCGAAGACCTAGAGCAGCATCACTGGGACCTCTCCTCACTGCGCTTTATCTTGAACGGGGGAGAAGCCATCGTCGCCAAGACCGCGCGGCGGTTTGTCTCGCTGCTGATGCCCTATGGCCTGCCCGCGGACGCCATGCATCCGGCCTACGGCATGTCCGAGACCTGTTCTGGCGTCACCTTCTCGCACAACTTCACCCTCGACACCACCAGCGACGATGACCCGTTTGTCGAGGTCGGCGCGCCGATCCCCGGCATCTCGATCCGGATCGTGGATGCCCAAGACCAGGTGGTCGAAGAAGGCATCACTGGGCGGCTTCAAATTCGCGGGCTGACGGTCACCTCTGGATACTACCACAATCCCGAATTGAATCAGGAGGTCTTTACCCGCGATGGCTGGTTCAAAACCGGCGATCTAGCCATGCTGCGCGACGGGCGGCTGACCATCACCGGGCGCGAAAAAGACCTCATCATCATCCACGGGATCAACTACTACAGCCATGAGATCGAAGGCGAAGTCGAAGAACTGGACGATGTGGAGCGATCCTACACCGCGGCGGTAGCCGTTCGTGACGCAGACAGCGACACCGATAAGCTTGCCATCTTCTTCGTGCCGGTCGACCGCGACGGCGTGGACATGGGTGCGCTCGTCCAGCACATTCGCACCACGGTCGTGCAGACCATTGGTGTCACGCCCGGCTTTGGTGCGGCCGTCAACAAAGCGTACATTCCCAAGTCATTTCTTGGGAAGTTTCCGGGGACCAACGTGGGCAAGCGGTTCCAGGAGGGGGAATTTGATGCCATCGTCAAAGAGACCGATCTGCTGACCGGCAACCCCAACACACTGCCCAACTGGTTCTTCCGCCGCGTCTGGCAGCGCAACGCTATCCGGCCCCAGGCATCCGCCAAGACGCCACAAGGTCTGCTCATCTTTGCAGACTCGCTTGGGCTGGGAGAACAACTGGCCCGTGATCTGGAGCGCGATCAAACACGCTGCATCTACGTTGAAGCGGGGTCCGCATTCACTCAGCACGACGCACATCACTACACCATCAACCCTGGCGCACCGGCGGACTACCACCGTCTTTGTGCCACGCTGGACGCAAACGGGCTGCACGTCGATCATGCTCTTCACCTGTGGACCTATGGCGGCCCCAGTGAAGTCGCTACCCTGGACGAACTGGATCGGGCACAAATCCCCGGCATCTATAGCCTGCTGTTCTTGGTGCAGGCATTGAATACGCTCCCCGAACCCAGCCGCCCAACAAACCTCACCGTCGTTTCCAGCCATCTACAGCCTGTCCTGGAGACCGACGAAGTCTCCTACCCATCCAGCCCGCTGCTGGGGATGGTGCGAATGGTCACACAGGAGTTTCCCTGGCTGGCCTGCCGCCATGTCGACCTCGAACTGGATCATAGTGAGGCCAACAGCGAGCGCCTGCGCCAGGAGATAAACACGCGCTCCCGCAGTCGCGAGATTGCCTATCGCCAAGGCGAACGCTGGTCACCCCAGCTAGAACAGGTGGATTGGTCACGCGATGGCGCATCCGCACTCCCCTTCAAACGCGGCGGCCTCTACCTTGTCAGCGGCGGCCTGGGCGGGATCGGCGTCGAAGTGGCTCGTAACCTCCTGACCCACTACGCCGCACGGCTGGTACTTGTAGGCCGGACGCCCCTAACCACTCAGGACGACGAGGACGGCACACCCTTGCGCCACAAGGTCACTGCCAGAAAACAGGCCTATCAAGACCTTGCTGAACTTGGCAACGATTTCATCTATGCCGTCGCGGATGTAGACGACCTGCCCCGGCTTCGCGAGATCGTTGATCAAGCCGAAACGCGCTGGGGAACCAGGCTGGATGGCGTCATCCACCTGGCGGGAACGCTGGAAACACGGCAGTTGGCCGATGAAACACAGCACAGTTTAGCTGCGCTTCTTCGGCCCAAAGTAGCCGGTAGTTGGGCCTTGCACCAACTCCTGCGTGCCCGGCCCGGCAGCCTGTTCATCCACTTTTCATCGGTCAACGCCTTCTTTGGAAGCGCCCTCTTTGGCGGGTATGGAGCAGCCAACAGCTTCCAAGACGTCTTTGCCCATCACCAGCGCACACGTAATGGTGTCCGCAGTTACTGTTTCGCCTGGAGCCTGTGGGACGAGACAGGCATGACCGAAGGCTACCAGATGAAGCGTCAGGCCGTGGCGCGCGGCTACCGAATCCTGTCGCCACAACAGGGCATCCATTCATTCCTGGCCGCTCTGCATCATGGCCATCCCCATCTTCTGGTTGGGCTGGACGGCACGAACCCACAGATCCGCACACAGGTGGCGTCCGTCCCCTGCAACCGGAATAAGTTGATCGCCTATTTCAGCGCGGACACGCCTGCCGCAGGTCACCGGTTGGCCGATTTAACTGTGCATGATCGCTTCCAGACGCCGACCCACTGCCAGCCTGTGCAACTGGCTGCGCTGCCCCGCACCCCAGATGGAGCCATTGACCTCGATCACCTCGGCCCGCGTGCAGCCCTGCATCTCACCCATGACAATGCAGAACCATTGCCCACGAACGGCTTTGAGCGTCAGGTGGCCGATATCTGGCAGCAAGTGCTGGTCGTTGCCAGGGTGAGTGCCGGGGACAACTTCTTTGAACTCGGCGGCAACTCCTTACTTGCTGCCCAATGCATCTCTCGCTTACGCCTCGTCTGCGGTGTAGAGCTATCCCTGCGCCACTTTTTCGAGGCGCCCACCCTTGCCGCCCTTGCCTATTAGATCACTGCGCTGCACGCTATCCAGACACTTCGACTCCGTGACGAAAATATGCAAGAAGAGTTTGAGGAAGACATATTAT
>CAZYQJ010000417.1:5008-5311 GCA_964649925.1 uncultured Litorilinea sp. | reverse complement strand
TGATCACGGGTGGACAGGTGGTGATCGAAGGGATGGTGCAGGACTTGGCGCTCACGGCTTGTACGCTGGATCCACGCGCCGGTGGCGGGCTGGTTGCCACAGACACAGACCTGAATCATCGGGCCGCATACCTGCTCTGCCGCTGTATCACTGGGGGGCTGCGCCTCGGCGCGGGTGTGAACCACTTGATCGTCGCCGACTCGATTGTGGACCAACCCCGCGGGCTGGCGATTGGCGGCCTGCCTGATATCGCATTCTCCCCCCCTATCATCAGCCCACCCTCATCACCACCCAACACGGACA
>CAZYQJ010000417.1:0-4998 GCA_964649925.1 uncultured Litorilinea sp. | reverse complement strand
TGGAGCGAGTCACGGTGCTGGGCCAGGTACGCTGCGAGGTGCTGTATGCCAGCGAGTGCCTGCTGGATGAACTGGCTGTTGTGGAAGACCGCCAGGCGGGCTGCATCCGCTTCAGCCGCTATGAGCTAGGCTCGGTTCTGCCCCGGCGCTACCAGTGTGTGCCTAGCACTGAACAGATAGAGGCTTGTCCGCCACGGCTGCGTTGTCTGCCGCCGCGCTTCAGCTCGCGCCGCTTTGGACGTCCTGACTACGCCCAGCTTGCCGCGGGATGCCCGCCGCCTATCTTGACCGCTAGCGAACTTGGGGCCGAGGCCGGTGCTTTTGCCGGCTTGCTCAACCAGATTCGCCTGGAGAACCTCGACTTCAAAGTGCGAGAGTTCCTCCCAGTTGGCTTGACGACAGTGGTAATCGCCGAGACATAACCGCGCCCTAAGGGGCCATCCCAAGGGAAGAGAGAGCAGCATGAGGGGCGACTTTACCCGGCTGACGTTTGATCCACGGCGACACTATACCGGCGTTCTGCATCAACAGGGCCGGGTCTGGCTCGACGCCGACTGGAACGAGGATGTCCTCAACCGGCTCAATCTGCTCCAGTTGGAGACGGAAGACATTGTCGGCGTCTGCGGCGCGCCCATCGACGGTGAGTGCAATGCATCTGAGGCCAGCACCGCTTTCCGCATTGAGCCTGATCCGGCGGGCAAGCTGGACGATTTTGTCATTACGGGTGGGCCTGGCCGCCAAGGTCATTACTATGTCCACGGCATCCTCTGCCAGTTGGACGAACCGGCCTCCTACTTGCATCAGCCTGACTACCCTGCGCCGCCGCCGCTTTCGCTGCCAACGCAGGGGAATACGAGCTATGGCCTGGTCTATCTGGAGGTGTGGCGGCGGCTCATTACCTACCTAGAAGACGAGACGCTGCGCGAAACTGCCCTAGGCGGGCCAGACACAGCCGTCCGCCTCAAGACCATCGCCCAAGTCAAGGTAAGGCCACTGCCCGCGGGCGCAGGGGATTTCGACTGCGCCGATGCAGCGCCCTACCTGCCCCAATCAGGACAGGGCACACTCACCACACTCCAATCAACCCCACCACAGCCGCCGGACCTCTGTCGCATCCCCGATCCCCAAACCTATACCGGGCGCACCAATCAACTCTACCGGGTGGAGATCCATCATGGCGGCGATGTCCAAGGGGAAGCCGCGGGAAGCGCCTTCCGGCTGGCGCTGGGCGCGGACGCAGCCCAGGGCGCAACCTCGCTAACGCTGGCAACGCCGCTCGACACCGCCCAGACCGATGCAGCCCTGCGTGCCGGTGTGGTGACGCTGCAGGATGACCAAGGCCAGACCGAGACTGTGCCGCTCACGAGCGTTTCCGGCACCACGCTATCCCTCGGCGCGGGCTTAAGCGCAGCCTATACCGTCGCCGAACATGCCCTGGTCATCGGCGGCGTAGCCCGCTTCAAGTGGTCGCGGGACAACGGCGCTTTTGCCGTGAGCATCATAGGCGTTGACTCGGCGGACTTGAAGACGCTGACCCTGTCCAGTTTGGGGCGAGATCAGGTCACACTCTTGCGCGCAGGCGATCTGGTGGAGATTGCCGACGACGCCAGTGAGTTAGGTCCTGCTCGCGGCCACCTGACCTATCTAAGCGCAGATCCAGACCCCGACCTGTTGACTGTCACCCTGGCCGACCCACTGCCGACGGAATTTATGCAGCCGGGAAGCCCGCCCACCGTCCGGCTGGACCGTCACCCGATCCTGCGGCGATGGGACGGTGTGGGCTGGGCCAACTCGACCTTCAACGCGATCAGCACGCCCGATATGAACTTGGGCGATGGCGTTCATATTCAATTCGGCGGGGAGCAGTTACAGCCCGGCGACTACTGGCTCTTCACAGCCCGCAGCATCGACGGTTCGGTCGAGGCGCTGACGGATGCCCCACCCGCAGGCACTACCCGCTATCGCTGCCCGCTCGCCATCGTGCGCTGGGCCTGGGTCGCGGATAATAATAACGAAAGCCACCTCACCTTCACGGTGCTTCGAGACTGCCGGTCATTCTTCCCGATGCTGACCAACCTGACGGGACTCTTTTATGTAAGTGGCGACGGTCAGGAGGTCATGCCGAACTTCAGCCAGCCGGGGCAGTTTCTGCCACTGCAGGAGCGGCTGTGTGTGGGTGTAGCCAACGGAGGCTGTCCTGTCGCCAATGCGCAAGTGGAATTCCAGGTCACCAAGGGGGATGGACGGCTAGAAAACGGCCAATCGCGCTGTGTCGTCGCCACCGATGCCAAGGGGATCGCCTGTTGCGCCTGGGAACTGCGCTGGGACCGCAACCCGCCTGCGCCCAATCCAACCCCGCTCACCCAACAAGTGACGGCTCGTCTGTTGGGCGATGGGGGCAGCACCGTCCACCTGCCGGTGGTCTTTACAGCCAACCTGAGCCGGTCAGACCAGGTGGCCTATAATCCGGCCAACTGCTCTGACCTGGCTGGCGTTAAGACCGTTCAAGAGGCCCTTGATGTACTTTGCAAGCGAAAGGGGGGCGGCTGTGAGATCACGGTGGGCGAAGGCGGCCACTTCGCGACTATAGAGGAGGCGATGAAAGCGCTACGCGAGGCAAAGGCAAAGGTCTGGTGTCTCTGCCTGCTGCCCGGCGAGCATCGCCTAGCCAACGTACCGGAATTGAGTTCAGAAACCCATGTGAGCATCGGCGCGTGCAGCCGCGGTGCGATCCTGATCCTGGAGCAAACGATTCAGGCTACAGGTCTCGAATCGTTCAAGCTGGCGAATCTAACGGTGTTTGATAACACGACACAAGGGCTTGTGTTCAAAGATTGCCGCGATGTCACCATTGAAGATGTGACCATTTTGGCCGAGCAGCAACAGGGTGACGGCATGATTCTCTGTGGGGGGTGTGAATCCTTGACGATGCGAGGGGATACCCTCATCGGCAATGACCGGCGGACGCTCGTACTGTGCGAGAGTACAGAGAAGGTGACCATCCATCAGTGCCGGCTGGTTGGGCAGAGGAATGTACCCATAGGGACGCTCATCGGCAAGGCCCAGCGCATCATCCTCACCGAAAACCGCCTCATCGCCCCGTCTGTTCCGACCGATGGACCGAATCGGGTCTTTGTCGACATCCCCGAACTGGCCGCCCTTTTCAAGATAACTGATCACGAAGAGTTCATGCGCGAGGGTCGCCGGATAGCAGAGGATCTCGCCTCCCGCAGTCTCGAAGAGCGGCGGCGCATCAGCGATAGCATTCAAGAACGAGTGAAGATCCTACGAGACGAGGGTGCATTGCCACGGCGCGACCTTCAACTCTACCAGGCCCTCGCCAGAGCCATCGAGTTGGAGAGTCCCGATCGGATACTCCACCTACTGAGCGCATTACGCAATCTGTCGGCTGCACTCGTTTTGCAGGACGGCGAGGCCAACACAACCTTGCATGCCAATGTGATTACAGGATTAGTCAGCCTTTACGGGCCTCCCGGTTCGCTCGAGATAGAGGACTCGGACAAACTCCTAGAGCAGCTAAAGACGCGAATCTCACGACGAGTGCTAGAGCCGTTCACCGCGGACGGTGGCTTCCAGGGGAACGGCAATCGCTTCACGCGTCTGGTACTGGGCCAGGAAATGATCGAATGGATTCGGGCGATTCAGACCAGTGATCCCGATAACAACAATAACGTGCCGGAGCTGCGCGTGAAGATCTACCGGACCTGCCTATTGACAGACAATGTGTTCGACATAGGAAACAACTACTTCATGGCCGAACGCATTTCGCTGACATCGACACAATTCAAAACAGGCGATGAACGGTCAGGGACGAGCATCGGTTTAGCCGCCACCTTTATCAGCAACGCTCACTATCGGTCGACCTCTGAATTTGCGTTTATCAACGTCTGTCCAATACGCATTGAAACACCGGATCTCAACCTCATGGAGATCGATCATATCTAGGGGGCGGTGATGGGTGCGCCTGCGCTGCGAAATATCTTTGCCTGTCTGGTGCATGAGAACCCCATGGTCGTGTTGGACCTGGTGCGGAACCTGCATGCGCTCGATCCGGCGTCGCTGATCTTGCTCTACAATGGGGGGCGGGATAGTCGGCTGTTCGACAGGCTGCCGCTGGCCCAGTATGACGCGGTGATCTACCCTGGGTCTCAACCCGCGACCATGGGGCGGCTCCACGACTTTGCACTGGCGTGCATGCGTTTCGCCTCGGCGCATTACTCCTTTTACACCTTAACGATTGTTGATTCGGACCAGTTGGCGATCCAGCCCGGCTATTCTGCCTACCTCAGACAATGCGGGGTCGTTGCACCGGAGGTTGGCCTGTTGAGCAACCAGCCGGCGCGCCAGTCCGCCGGTACATTGGTCTATCCGGCCCAGACAGCCCATGCAGAATTTTTCCTGTGGCAACCATTCTTGCGGCGCTTTCCCCGCGGCGAGGAGAAGTTCGTCCATTGGTCCTTTTGGCCCAGCACGGTCTTCTTGGCCGACGCGGCGCGTGAACTGGTGCGCTTTTACGATGGCGACGAACAGATCCAGACCATCGTGCGCCAGTCGCGCATCTGGGCGACAGAAGAGGTGATCCTGCCAACGCTGGTGGCGCTGCTCGGCTACCGGATCGAGGCCAATCCCTGCAGCGATGCCTATGTCCGCTATCGGGTCTCCTACAGCGCCAACGAGGTGCGAACCGCCCTGAACAGGAGCGATGCCTACTGGCTCCACCCGGTAGTCAGGCAAGAGTACGATCCCATCCGTCGCGCAGTCCGCGACCACTTCCACGATTACCGGTTCGCACAGCAGGTCAGGCAGCAGACCCACCAGCAGATCACCCCTGGGCAGATCAACGGCCAGGAGATCCCCGCAGATAAACTGCAGCACGGGCAGCGAGATGGACAGACAGCGCCAGGACAGACAGCATCCGAATCGCAGCAGGCGCGCCCGCTTGTTTTCACCGTCCTGCATGGCAGCCTTGGCCAGCAC
>CAZYQJ010000416.1:0-5315 GCA_964649925.1 uncultured Litorilinea sp. | reverse complement strand
ACCTCGATGGGGTTGTCTGGCACGGCTTGGCGTGCCTCTTCGGTGTCTTCCTCGATATAGTCGGTGATGCCGCGCACCAGCGCATGGGCCAGCCGTTCGTTCACCGGCTGGGCGCGCCAGGCCAGGTCTTCGACCTTCTTTTTGCCGTTGCCTTTCACCGTTTCGGCATAGCTCACCAGCCGTTCGGTGGCGTCAGGCCGCCGGTTGAAGATCACATCCTCCACTCGCTCCAGCAGGTCCGGCTCGATCTCCGAATAGACGGGAAGCTGCCCGGCGTTGACGATGCCCATATCCATGCCCGCCTGGATGGCGTGATAGAGAAAGGCGGAGTGCATGGCCTCACGCACCACGTTGTTGCCGCGGAACGAGAAGGAAAGGTTGCTGACGCCGCCGCTGACCTTGGCCCCTGGCAGCGTCTGCTTGATGAGGCGCGTCGCCTCGATAAAGTTGATGGCGTAGTCGTTGTGTTCCTCAATGCCCGTGGCAATCGCCAGCACGTTGGGGTCAAAGATGATGTCGGTCGGAGGGAAGCCCACCTGCTCGGTCAAGATCTTGTAGGCGCGGGTGCAGATCTCTACCTTGCGTTCCACCGTGTCGGCCTGGCCCTGCTCGTCAAAGGCCATGACGATCACCGCCGCGCCGTAGCGGCGCACCTCCCGCGCCTGGTGGATAAAGGCTTCTTCCCCTTCCTTGAGGCTGATCGAATTGACGACGGCCTTACCCTGCACGCATTTCAGCCCGGCCTCGATGATCGGCCAGCGCGAGGAGTCGATCACCACCGGCACCCTGGCAATGTCCGGCTCAGCGGCGATCAGGTTGAGGAAGCGCACCATCGCGGCTTCGCCGTCCAACATGCCGTCGTCAAAGTTGACGTCGATCATCTGCGCGCCGTTTTCCACCTGCTGGCGGGCGACGCGCACCCCTTCCTCAAAGTTGCCTTCCAGGATCAACTTGCGGAAGCGCGCCGATCCGGTCACATTGGTGCGCTCGCCGATGTTGACAAAGTTGGTGAAGGGCGTCACCGCCAGCGGTTCCAGCCCGCTAAAGGTGGAGCGAGATTCGACCTCCGGGATGGCGCGCGGCTGGATCTGGTCTACCGCCTGGACAATGGCGCGGATGTGGTCGGGCGTCGTGCCGCAGCAGCCGCCCACGATGTTGAGGAAGCCGCTCTGGGCAAAGTCGCGCAGCAGCGCCGCTATCTCCTCCGGCGATTGATCATACTCGCCAAACTCGTTGGGCAGCCCGGCGTTGGGGTAACAGCTTACGCGCGTATCCGCCACGTTCGCCAGCACTTCGATGTAGGGGCGCATCTCCTGCGCGCCGAGCGAGCAGTTCAGGCCCACGCTAAAGGGCCGCGCGTGCTGTACCGACACCCAAAATGCTTCGGTGGTCTGGCCCGAAAGCCCGCGCCCGCTGAGGTCGACAATCGTGCCGGAGATCATCAGCGGGACTTCCTCGCCTCGTTCCTCGAATAACTCCTGAATGGCGGCAATCGCCGCCTTGCCGTTGAGCGTGTCGTAAATGGTCTCGACCAACAGCAGGTCAACTTCCCCGTCCAGCAACCCGCGCGCCTGTTCTTTATAGGCGGCCTTGACCTGGTCGAAGGTGACGGTGCGTGCGCCAGGGTCATTGACATCGGGTGAAAGCGATGCCGATTTGTTGGTCGGCCCCAACGCCCCTGCCACATAGCGCGGTTTGTGCGGGGTGCGCGCCGTGTATTCGTCGGCGGCGCGCCGCGCGATCTGGGCAGCGGCCAGATTGATCTCGTAGACCAACGACTCCATGCCGTAGTCGGCCAGTGAAAAGGCGTTGCCGTTGAAGGTGTTGGTCTCGATGATGTCCGAACCGGCCTCCAGGTAGGCGCGGTGGATGCCCGCGATGATCTCCGGCTGGGTCAGGTTGAGCAGTTCATTGTTGCCCTGTTGCGAATGCGGCACATCGCGGAAGCGTTCCCCGCGGAAATCGGCTTCGGTCAACTGGTGGCGTTGGATCATCGTGCCCATGGCGCCGTCAAGGATCAGGATGCGATCCTGCACCAGTGTTCGGATATCTTGTGCTGTACGTGGCATAGCAGGTCTCCCCTCGTTACTGTGCGTGGGAAGATTATAGCGGAGAATGGGGAAAATCGCAGGAATGCAACGTCCCAATCAAGGGTTTGGAATCAGTCTCCCAACAACCCCTGTTGCTGGAGCAGCCGGTAAAATTCGCCTGGGTCTACAATGGTGAGCGTATGGACACGGCGCAAAGCCAGCAAGTTGGCATCCCCCGTAATTAAATAGTCTGCTTGCTGGATCAATCCGTATGCGATTAGATAATCGTCCTTGGCATCCAACGAATAACTGCCAAACTCATGCAGAGGCGACGGAACTTCGGCAATGGCAAGAAGGCGTTCGAGCACCAGGTTTAGCCGATCAAGTGGGATACGAACGCGCAGATAAGGTTTGCGCGCGACAACGTCTGTGACCTCCTGAATTAACTCCTTAGGGACGATGAGTTGCCCCGGCTGCACCATGCACCATTCAACGACAAGAGGGATTGTATCGGATGTCCGAAAGGTAAGCAGATAGCTGATGATGACATTGGCATCGATGATTACTTTCATGGTCATCAAACTTGCTCATTGACGCTCATTGAGAAGCGCGCTGACGATCTTGCTCCACAATACGGCGGGCCACTTCTTCAGACATGCCTGCCATCATATAGGCTTCTTCCTGTGGTAGATCGACTTGAGCCGCTACCTCCTCGCGCAATTGGCGTAGCGCCTCCAGCGCAACCCGACGCCGTTCACGCTCGCGCATTTCCTCAAGTTGCCGATAATCCTCATAGGAGATCAAGACGGCCTCCGGCTCGCCATGCACGCGGATGATCACCTCCTTCTCTTTGACCCACTTCAACAGCGTTCCAAATCGGGACTTGGCCTCAGTCGCAGTGACACTCTTAGGCATAGATTGTTCCTGTCTCTATTACGACACAAACGCAAGCATATCGCCTATTTTATCGCCTAATATACTAGACGTCAATTTGACCAATACGATGCGGCCGATTGTTGACCTGTCTGCCAAGCGTCGCCTACACCAGATTCCCTGAGGCGCGCAGCGATTGCAGGATAGACTCTGCCCAGGCGCGCACATCGGCGTAATACTGTTCTGGCCCGCCCTGCACCACATCCTGCACGGTCATCGTCCACACGACCGGGTGCGCGTAGGCTCCGTGCGATTCAGGCGTGCCCCTGATCTTGAAGTCACGTTTGCCCGAATCCATCATCGGGCGCATCTCATGGCGCAAGGCTTGGGGTGTGACGCCTTCCTCCAAAAAGCGCACCAGGGTGCGCTTGCCCCATGCCAGCGTCGTAGGCGAGTAGAGGCTTGGGTGCTGGAGGTGATAGCACAGCACCAGCAGATGATGCACGTCGGGCAGTTGATGCTCAAATTCCAGGTTCAACAGCAGGTGAAAGCCGTCGGTGCAGGTCTGCCCTTCCGACCACTCTGCACCGCATTCCGGGCAACTCATTTCGTACACAGTCTGTCTCCACTTATGGTATGCTACGTATATGTTTGTCCACAGGGGAAAGGACGAGATACCTGCATGTCTGACTTGAACACACCCAACCATACGCCGCGGCGCGTGGTCATCACCGGCCTGGGGGCTGTCACCCCGCTGGGGCTGGATACCGCCTCAACCTGGGAGGCACTAATCGCCGGACAATCCGGGATTGACTATATCACGAAATTTGCGCCCAGCGATCTCCACACCACCATTGCCGGCGAGGTGCGCGGGTTTGACCCATCGTTGTATATGGATCGCAAAGAGGCGCGGCGGCTCGACCCGACCATCCAGTATGCGCTGGCCGCCACCAAAGAGGCTCTAGCCGACGCCGCGCTTGACCTGGCAGCAGAAACCCCGGCACGCGTCGGGGTGGTTGTCGGGTCAGCCTTGGGTGGGGTCACGGCGATGATGGACGGCAGCGAGACCATTCGCAGCAAAGGGATGCGCCGCGTCAGTGCCTTTGTGATCCCCAACATGCTGGTGGACAGCGCCGCAGGCAAGATCGCCATTGAGCACAATGTCCACGGCATCAACCACGCCATTGTCAGCGCCTGCGCCAGCGGCACCGCAGCCTGCGGGGAAGCCTTTGAAGCCCTGCGTCGCGGCGATGCCGACGTGATGATCAGCGGGGGGACTGATGCCGGGATTGTGCATGAAATCGTGGCAGGTTTTGAGGTCATGGGCGCGCTGAGCAAACACAACCACGACCCGAAAACCGCCTCACGCCCCTTTGATCAGCAGCGCAACGGCTTTGTGATCGCCGAAGGCGCAGCCATCCTCATCTTGGAAAGCGAAGAGCACGCTCGCGCCCGCGGGGCGCGCATCTATGCCGAGATCATCGGCTATGGCTCTTGCGCCGACGCGCACCATATGGTGGCCCCCCACGACAGCGGGCGCGGGGCCATCGGTGCGATGCAGATGGCATTGGACAAGGGCAAGCAGTACGGGGTGCAGCCCCAGGAGATTGACTACATCAACGCCCACGGCACATCGACCCCGCTCAACGACCGCATGGAGACCGCAGCCATCAAGCATGTGCTGGGCGAACACGCCTACACCGTCACCCTCAGCGGCACCAAGAGCATGACCGGTCATCTGTTGGGCGCGGCGGGCGCGCTGGAAACCCTGATCTGCGCCAAAGTCATCCAGGAGGGGATTATCCCCCCCACCATCAATCTCGACGACCCTGATCCGGACTGTGACCTGAACTATACGCCCCACCAGGCGCGCAAGCAGACGGTCAGCGTGGCGCTCAACAACAGCTTTGGCTTTGGCGGGCACAACGCCACCCTGCTGCTGCGCCGCTATCAGGAGGCGTAGTCCCGCCTTCCGCCACACCCTGGCGCGGCGGCTGATGACCTGCGAAAGACGATATCCCTTCTTTGTTCCGGCGCAAAGATGCCTGTAGCGGTTTCCTCTACACTGTGTCCAAAACCAATCAAGTGGTGATCGGACAGGAGGTGTCGGAATGACCGCTACAATCGGACTTTTCTATGGCAGCACGGGGGGCGCGGGCTCAGCCGTGGCGGACCTGATCAAGGACCTGATCGAAGAAACCCAGCTTGCCAGCGTCGACCTACACGATATTGCCTTCTCAGATGTCCAGGAGATGACGCAGTATGACTATTTGATCCTGGGCATTTCCACCTGGAACATCGGCCAGATGCAGGATGACTGGGCCTTGAAGTTCAAGCAACTGGACGATATCGACCTAACCGGCAAACTGGTGGCTATCTATGGCATGGGCGACCAGTACGGCTATCCCGACA
>CAZYQJ010000415.1:0-5332 GCA_964649925.1 uncultured Litorilinea sp. | reverse complement strand
ATCCATGCCGCGCCATGCAAAGAGCGCATTCAGATAGCCCTGCACGCGCCCCCAATATTTGTCCATCTGGTTGAGCAGGTCGATCTCCTGCCCCCAGAGGTTCGGAGCCAGTTCGACCAGTTCATTGCCAATGCGCCGGTCAAAGCTGTCGCCCAGGCTGTGAGCCGGGTCGGTGCTGAGTACGGCGGTACGATAGCCTAGTTCGGCGCAGCGCAGCGCGGTCGCCGCACTGGTGCTGGTTTTGCCCACGCCGCCTTTGCCGGTGTAAAGCAGAATACGCATGTAGTTCCTCACATTCGGGCGGACACGCTGGCCGCCATCTATACAGTGCGATGGTGAGTATACCACAGCCTGGCGGGGACGGGATTTAGCGCAGCGGTCCGCATGCAGACACTGTTCTGACGCCTATTGCGCATCAGGCGGGCAGTCTCCAGACGGCAATCGTGCCCCCGCGCTCAAAACCGATCTCGGTATAGATCGGCACCGTGGGGGGATCCGGGTAGACGCTGGCCGCGCAGTCCGGGCGCAGCGCCACAGATGCCTGGACCAGGGCGCGTGCATAGCCGCGACGGCGAAAACTGGGCAGTGTGGAAAGCCCATAGATGCCGACCATCCCATCGGTGATATAGGCGATGGTGCTGGACACGACCTGGCCGTCCAGCCGGGCGTTGAGATAGACCATGCCGGGGTCGTCCAGACTGGCAAGCGGGTGCTGGCTGAAACGCTCACGCCCGGCAAAATCCACTTCCGTCTCTTCAAACCCTTGCCAGGTCGCCACCTCAAAATCGGCCAGTTGATCGGCGGTGGTGACGGTCTCGATAGCGATCCCGTCCGGCGGCGCATCGGGCGTAATCGGCGCGGGGGGACGCAGATACCAGGGGGTCTGCCACATCGATCCAAACCCCAGGCTGCTCAGGTCACGCGTGGCCGCGCAGTCATAGACCCAGGCATCCAGGCCAGCGGCTGTCCAGGCATCTCGGACTTTTTGCATCTCGGCCAGGATCAATTCATCGGGCGTCTGATCGCCCAAGATCACCGCGGCGAGATAGATACCTGATCCGCCCGGCTGCCGCCACCACAGGCCAGGGGCATGGGATGTTTGAATGCCGTAGCTGCGCACCGAAACCTCTGTCCACGCGACGAGATTGCGCGCCATTGCCTGGGTCGCCGCGCGGCTCTCTGGGCTGAATAGGTCACTGCTGTGCAGTTCAGACGCCATCAGTCGTCATCTCCCCTGTGTGATACACGCTATGTTAGACCAGCCAAAACCATGCAGCCTGGGTGGGCTGCAACAGCCAATACAAAAGGCCGCAGGCGCGGCATCCACCTGCGGCCCCCACTCGGTACACGCTAGGCGGTCTGGAGCGACTGAAGCGCATCCGGCAGGCTGGCTTCGGGTTTAACGTTGTAGTGGACGCCGACCAACTTGCCCGCTTCGTCCACCACAAAATGGCTGCGGATGATGCCCATATAGGTCTTGCCATACATGGATTTTTCACCCCACACGCCATAGGCCTCGGCAATGGCGTGGTCATTATCTACCACCAGGGTGAACGGTAGGTTATACTTGGACTTGAATTTTTGATGGGAGGCCTGGTCGTCGGGGCTGATCCCAAGCACAACCGCATTTTGCTCCTCAATCTCGGCATAGCTGTCACGAAAACTACAAGCCTGGGTGGTGCATCCGGGGGTGTCGTCTTTAGGGTAGAAATAGACGACAACGCGCTTCCCCCGGTAGTCGCTGAGGTTGATACGTTCACCGGTGTCGGTGGTGGCTTCAAAATCTGGAGCCATATCACCCACTTTAAGTTCCGGCATGGACACTTTCTCCTTTTGCATGGTGAATCGGATCGGGTATGCTGTACGCCTGGAATTATGCCCTGCATCCCCTGGACGGTCAGCAACCTGGCGTCCATTGTGGAAAGGGGCGATGCACTTGGCTCACGGTCTGCGAACGGGCCTTGATAGGCTGTTGAGAAACGGGCAAAGCAAAACAATATGAATAAGCATCGGCGCACCATTCTACCACACCCGTATCCTTTCTGGCTGTCAATAGGGTTAGGCATCTTCATTGTGCTGTGGACGCTGACCCCGGCGTGCGGCCAGGACGTGGAGCCTAGCAGCGCGGCTCAGGCCAAGATCAGCCGTGCCTTGCAGGCCGAACTGGCAGAAGCGACCGGCCCGGTCGACTTTCTGGTGATCTTGCAGGCGCAGCCCGACGCAGCCGCACTGGTCGCGCCTGCCGGTGCACCGGAGGACGATGCCAGCCCCGAAGCGCGGCGCGTGGCGAAACTGACCCAGGTCTATAAAACGCTGACAAGCCAGGCGATCCAGTCGCAGGCAGGGCTGCGCGCCTGGCTCGATGCCCAGGGCGTGGACTACCGGCCTTTTTACTTGGTCAATATGATCTGGGTGCAAGGCGATCCCGCGCTGGCCGCGGCGCTGGCCGAACGGCCCGAAGTCAATCGCCTGGTCACTAACCCGCGCGTGGATCTGCCGCAGCCGCCTGAGGATGTCGAGGTCGCAGCCGCCAGCCCGGCGGATACAGCCGTCCCCTATGGCATCGAGTACACCCATGCGCCTGAACTCTGGGCGCAGGGCGTGCGCGGGCAAGGGATCGTCCTCGCCAGCCAGGATACAGGCGCGCAGTGGGATCACCCGGCGCTGCGCGAACGTTACCGGGGTTGGCAGGATGGTGCCGCGGATCACACCTACAACTGGCTCAACGCGTGGGCGAGTGAGGGCAGTTTTGATGTCTGTTATCCGTCCGACACCCCGTGCGACGATATGGGGCATGGCACGCATACGGTGGGGACGATGGTCGGCGCAGATGAGGCTATGACCTACGGCATGGCCCCCGATGCCGGTTGGATCGCGTGCCGGAATATGCGTTTTGGTTTTGGCACGCCTGCCACCTATACTGCCTGTTTTGAGTTTTTCCTGGCTCCTTACCCCCAGGACGGCGACCCGTTCACCGATGGGCGGCCTGATTTGGCTCCCCATATTATCAACAATTCGTGGGGCTGCCCGCCCGACGAAGGGTGTGACACCGACACATTGCGCCAGGTCGTAGAGACGGTGCGCGCCGCCGGGCAGTTGGTCGTCTCGTCGGCGGGCAACTCCGGCCCGTTCTGTGCCAGCGTCGAAGACCCCATTGCCATCTATGACGCCGCTTTCACCGTGGGTGCGCATGATCAGTTTGGCACAATCGCCGGGTTCAGTTCGGTGGGGCCGGTGACGGTAGACGACAGCGGGCGTCTCAAGCCAGACCTGGTCGCGCCCGGGGTGAGCGTGCTTTCGACCTATCTCTTTAGCGAGACATTCACCCTGTCGGGAACCAGCATGGCCGCGCCGCATGTGGCTGGCGCGGCGGCACTGATCTGGTCGGCTGTGCCTGAACTGATCGGCAACCCGGATTTGACCGAGCAACTCCTGATCAAAAGCGCCACTGTGGTGCTCAACAGCTATTGCACCGATTCGACAACCCCCACCTGGCCCAACCCCTCCTATGGCTATGGCCGGTTGGATGTCGCCGCAGCCTTGGCGATGGCCCGACAGCCCTGGCAGGTAGAGGTCACGGTGGTGGACGCGGACGGCGACCCGCTGGCGGGTGCAGTGGTAGAATGGGAAGACCTGGAAACGGGATACCTGGTGCAGATGCAGACATCGGCCGATGGCGTGGCGCGTCTTGACCTGGTGTGGGCAGGCCGGTATGCGCTGCGTGTGCAGGTGGGGGAAGAGGAACTCGGCGTACCGGCAATCGAGTTAACCAGTGACGTGCAGGATGGGGAACGCAGCAATTCGACCTTCAGCCTGCGCTATCACGCCGAGAGGGAAGGCGCGACCGAACCGCCGCGACGCTATTTCCTGCCGTGGCTGCCTGTTGCGAGTTCTGACCCTGCCATCATCTTCGTGGATCAGTAGAGGCGGTTTTCGGCGTCGAGCGCACACGTATTGAGTCTATCAGAGATGTCAGGCTGCGAGCCTGACCTACAGCATCACGCATACTATAGGCGGCAGACGCCGATCGGGGAGAGGGACATGTGACGGCCTACGTGACCGGTACTCGGCATCCCGTGGTGTTGATCCCCGGTTATCGGGACAACATCAAAAAAGTCGCGCCCCTGGCGGACTATCTGCGCGGGCAAGGGTTTGAAACACTGCCGCTCGCGCCGCAGCCCAGCGACGGGTCGGTGGGGATTGATGAACTGGCGGGCCTTCTTGCAGACCAGATCGAGGCTGAACTGGGGCCGGACCAGCCGATTGACCTCTTTGGCTTTAGCATGGGCGGGCTGGTCGCACGCTATTATGTGCAACGGCTGGGCGGCGCGGCGCGGGTAAAGCGGCTCGTCACGCTCGCCACCCCGCACCTCGGCTCTTGGACGGCATACGGCGTGCCTGCTGCACCGGCCATTCTCCAGATGCGCCCGCACAGCCCCTTTTTGCAGACGCTCAATGCCGGACAGTCCGTCCTGGATCAACTGGGGTTTGTGGCCCTGTGGACACCGTTTGACCTCAGCGTGACCCCCGCGCATTACGCGTTTTTACCAGGCCGCCCGGCCCGGCGCGTTCTGTCGCCATTTCACGGGATGCTGGTCTATGACCCGTTCGTCCAGCGCACCATCGCGCAGGAGTTGGCTGCGCTGCCGGAGGGCGCGCCTGCCCACCATGCCTCACAGGCTGATTAACGGACCCGATTGGGTTCGCAGTGGTGATAGGATATAATCAACTATTCATCTCTTGAAATGCTTGTGGAACTCCCTGGCCCGTATTACGGCTAGCAAGATGTTGGTTTATGTATAAACGTATCGTCGTCAAACTTGGCACCAGTGTACTCACCGGCGGTGGCCGTCAGTTGGACCGCGCGCACATGGTGAATCTGACCCGCCAGTGCGCTGAACTGCACCACCAACAGCATGACATCATCGTCTGCACCTCCGGCGCGGTGGCCGCAGGCCGCGCCCATCTCGGCTTTCCCGACCTGCCGCCCACGGTGGTCAGCAAGCAGGTCTTTGCCGCCGTCGGCCAGACGCGGCTGATGCTGCAGTGGGAGCGATTTTTCGACATCTACGGCATCCGCGTGGGGCAGATCTTGCTGACGCGCGCCGATGTAGAAAACCGCCAGCGCTACCTGAACGCGCGTGATGCGCTGCTGGCGCTGCTGGAACACCGCATTGTGCCGGTCGTCAACGAGAATGACGCGGTGGCGACCGAGGAGATCAAAGTCGGCGACAACGACAACCTGTCCGCCCGGGTGGCGACGTTGACCAATGCTGACCTGCTGATCATCCTGACCGACCAGCCGGGGCTGTATACTGCTGACCCGCGGCTG
>CAZYQJ010000414.1:0-5346 GCA_964649925.1 uncultured Litorilinea sp. | reverse complement strand
CTCTAGCTTGCCGAGCACTGGTGCTGCTAGCGCAAGCCACTGACAGCGTGCTGGCGGGCTACGTTCAAGAGCCAGCGTGCCAGCACGCCTCTGGGGGCATGTATGTCACTGCATGCCTCATGAATTAAGCGAATCGGTTGTGCTGGAATTCCGAGCTTTTCGGCAGCCGGTGTGCCATCGCGGATATAGTTTGGATTCGCTGTGGATGGACTGCGCGTTTGCCCCACCCTAACATGAATCTGGCAGGATGCCTCCAGGATCGGATATAGGGCGAGGATACAGTCAGGGGTATGCTAGGTGAAGGCTGGTTGGGGAGCCGGGCGCAGCGCGCCTAGGTGAGGAGATGATAGCCCGCGGCGTCAAAGCAGACGCGCACCTCGCGGTCGGGCAGGATGTAGACAACGCCAGCGCTATCCACCTGCTCGCGCGCCCGCGGGTGGGCCATCAGCGGTGTGCGGATTTCATGCAGGTATTGTTGCTGCAGCGCAGGCGGCAGGTGGTGAAGGTGTTGGCGGAACAGGTCGGTCTTGCGCAGCGCCACGTTGAGCCAGGTCGATCCACGCCAGCGCCAACCCATGTAGGCAGCATCCAGGATCGTGCCAAGCGCCAGGGCCAGCCAGACGCCCAACGACCCCATGCCCAGCGGGAAGGCGAGCAGATAGGCCAGCCCCACGGTGAGGGCTGCGCGTGTGACCATGGTGCTGATCAGCCCTGGAACCGTGTCGCCCGCACCGCGCAAAGCGCCGTTGGCGATCATGGCGAATGCGCTCAGCGGCAGAACGACCGTGTTGATGCGGAAATAGGTGGTCCCCGTTGCGAGCAGGACCGGGTGCGCACTGGGGTCAAAGAGGCGGACGATGGCCGGGGCAAAGGCCACAATGGGCACGGCCAGAACGGTCATGATGATAAAGCCAAACCAGATGGCGACGTTGCCGCGCACGCGGGCATCCTGCGGCTGCCACGCGCCAAGGGCCTGTCCTACCAGCGTGGTTGCCGCCAGGTTGAGCGCCAGCCCCGGCATGAAGACCAGCGATTCCACCTGAAAGCCGATGGCGAGCGCCGCCGCGCCGTAGGTTCCGACTTCGGTGGCGGTCACAATCCCAATCACCAAGAGGCGCGAGCCGTTGCGGAACAGCCCCTGCACGCCGGACGGTACGCCGATGGAGAAGATGTCACCGATGATCTGCCAGTTGGGCCAGTAGGTGCCGGGCAGCAACTTGATCACGTTGCGGCCAGAGTAGATGATGATCATCACGGCGACCACGCCGATACCGCGTGCCAGCACAGTCCCCATCGCCGCGCCGGAGACGCCAAAGGCAGGTACAGGGCCCACGCCAAACATGAAGACATAGTTAAAGGCGACGTTGAGCAGGTTGAGCGTGCCCGTCAGCAGCAGGGGCGTGACCATATCTCCCGCGCCCTGCATCAGCCGGTTGAGTACGATGTTGAGGACGAGAAAAGGCGTGCCGATAAAGATGATCCGGAGATAGGCGACGCCCAGTTCCACGGCTTCTGGATCGCCGCCGCTGTTGACGAGTGTGAGCAGCGGTCGCGCCAGCACATAGCCCAGGACAGTCAGCACCAACGAGAGCAGCACGCCCGACGTGATGGCCTGGCGTGTGACGATACTCATGCGCTGCGGGTCGCGGCCGCCTTTGGCCTGGGCGACGAGGCTCATGCCCCCGGCGGCAACCGAGAGCATCATCACCAGGATGAGCATACGCAGCGCGCTGCTCATGCCGACCGCGGCGATGGCGATTGGCCCCAACCGCCCGACCATAAAGACGTCGATGACATCCACCAGGCTTTGCAGCAGATTGGTCAGGATGACTGGCAGCGCCAGGCGCGTGACTTGAAGCAGTAGATCCTTGCGCTGCTGCCAGGTGTTTTGAGTGGGAATAGCCGCATCCCGATCCGATTGGGCAGGGGCCAGGGCCATAGCTCGCTCGATCTAGCTGGCGTGCCGTGCGGCGTATGACCCTGGCTGATTGGGCCGACAGGCTGTGGGAGAGCCAGGATCAAGCTGCGCGGGGCACGTAGGTGGAAAGGACTGCTGCGCCCTATTTTGCCACGTTGCGCACGTTCTGGCTAGTCTGCCTGGATCAGATACCGCTGGAACCAGCCACTGGCAAGACGGGCCACCTCCTGTAACGCACCGGGTTCTTCAAAGAGATGGGTTGCACCGGGGACAATCGCCAGTTCCTTGGTTGTGTTGAGGCGCGCCAAAGCGTCCTGGTTGAGCGGGATCACCGGCGTGTCATTGCCGCCGACGATCAGCAGGGTGGGCGCCTTGACCGAGGGCAGGGCGTGTCCGGCCAGGTCGGGCCGTCCCCCGCGCGAGACGACGGCGCGTGCCGCGTTGGGACGGGCAGCAGCGGCGATCAAGGCCGCCGCCGCGCCGGTGCTGGCCCCAAAGTAGCCGATAGCTAAGTCTTGGGTCTCCGGATGCTGCATGAGCCAATCGGTTGTGACGACCACGCGTGCGGCAAGCAGGTCGATGTCGAAGCGCAGTTGGCGTGTGCGCATGTCGATCTGTTCTTCGGCGGCTGTCAAGAGATCGAAGAGCAGCACTGCCAGCCCGTCGTCTTGCAGCAGGCGCGCCACATACTGGTTGCGCGAACTGTGGCGGCTGCTCCCGCTGCCGTGGACGAAGACCACCAACCCCTGCGCGCCGCCCGGGATCTGTAAAATCCCTTCGAGCGTCTGTTGTTCGACAGGGATCTGCACCACATGATCATAAGCTAGCGTCGTAGCCATGCGAACCTCCCTACGTCTATGCGGCACGGCAATGTACCCGCATAGATAACCAAGCAATCGCGGGGGTGATCAGGGAGATCACCCCCGATGAAACGTTACTGTCCAGTTCCGCTCTCGGTCCAGGTGAATTCCAGCACCGAGCCTGGGTGCTGCAGGGCCGCAGTCGGCAGACCAAAGGCCCCTTGCGTGCTGTTGCCGCTGTCGGTGATGACATAGAAGGTGCGGGGGTCCGGGCCGAAGATCAGGTCGCGATAGCGGTTGGTAGATGCGACGTGGGCGGTCGCTGTGCCGACCACTGCGGTGCCGTCCTCGTTGAGCATCAGCCTGTAGACCGTGCCGGTCTTGAGCGAAGTCACCAGCAGCGAAGTAGACCACCCCGGAATGCCAGCGGGGTCGCTGTAGACCTCCAGCCCGGTCGGCGCAACCGTGGGCCAGCAGATAAAGAAGTTGGGCGCGCACACCTGCGGCTGGAAGTCATAGTCATCGGGGACTGTGCCAAACGTGTAGATCGGCGGCACAAAATCCGGGTGGTTCCATTCGCTTTCCTGCTGCACCGGCACAGAGGGCGGGATCTCAAAATTGCTAAAGGTCAGGCTTGCGCAGTCCTCGGCTGCGGACCAGTTGGCATACACATAGCCCTGGTCATCCTGATAACCGGCGACATGCGGCCAGCCGTAGTTCTTGCCCGGCAAGATCTGGTTGACCTCGTCGTCGCTTTTGGGGCCATGTTCGGTCGCGTATAGCTTGCCATCGGGGCTGAAGGCAAGTCCCTGGATGTTGCGATGGCCGTAGGAGTAGATATGGCTGCGCACCCCATTGATGACGGGGTTATCGTCCGGGATCGACCCGTCCAGGTTCATGCGCAGGATCTTGCCGACATACTTGCGCCAGTCCGAGGCGTTGACCTCTTCGGCAGTTGGGATCTCTTGGGCCAGGATGGGCAGGCAGGCGCGCGCAAACTGGTTGTTGCCCTGTTCGCCAATCGTATAGTAGAGCTTATTGTCTGGGCCGAAGGCTAACTTCCCGGCATTGTGGTCGGAACTGCCGGAGAGGTTGGTGATAAGGTCGACAGGGTCGGTCAGGATCTGGGTTTCGGACACATAGGTGTAGCGTTGGATCTTGACACGCCGGAAGGTGAGGGGGTTCGTATCGTCATCATCATCCGCGTCATCATCACCTATGTCATCATCACCTATATCGTCAGCGTCGTCATCACCGATATCATCGTCATTTACATCATCATCCAGGTCGTCGCCCACATCATCGTCCACATCATCGTCATCCCGGTCGTCGTCATCGTCGGGGACATAGGTATAGGCGAGATAGACATAATCGTTGCCTGTGCCCTGCAATAGCTCCGGGTGAAAGACCATGCCCAGCACCCCGTCCTGCGCGGCGTTTTGATGTGCGTCGCGGACGGTGAGGGCGATGCTGCGCTCCCCTGTCTCTGGGTCGATACGCACCACCCGTTTACCGGCGCGCTCGGTGACCCAGAGAAAGCCGTCCGGCCCATAGAGGATTTCCAGCGGCCAGTTGAGTTCCTGGATGACGGGCCGAACCGTGAAGCCGTCGGGGGTTTGGCCCGGCGGCAGTCCCTGTGGATGCCCTACAGGGACTGTCTGACCTGGGGGGACTGTTTGGGCAGAGGCTGGTTTGTCATGCGCCGCCACCCACGCCAACGCTACCATCCCAACCAAGACAAGCGCAAAGAGCGCCCTGCGTGCTGTTAGCATAGTGCCTCCTGAATCAAAAGCCCGCTCAGCCCTGGTCACCCGGGCGACCGCACCTATAAGTCTCAACATATCGGGCAGCATCCCGCTGCGCCGTCAAGTCCTCACGATCCCTGATTCTCGTTCACCGTTTGTCTGGAGCCGTGGCCACTTGCAGCCCTTTTTCCTGATCCTCGGCAGCGCGGGCCAGCAGGGCGCGCACCACCTCATCGCTGACCTGTGAGAAGTCGGCATACCACATGCCCACCCCAAAAAATGGTTCCGGCGTCTCGGCGCAGATGATGTCGTCCACAATATTCTCCAGCGATTCGCACGTCTCCAGCGCAGCCGTGGGGACGGCGATGACGACCTGCGTCGAGTTCTGGGCACGGATGCCCTTGACGGCGGCGGCCATGGTCGCGCCCGTGGCGAGGCCATCATCCACCAAGATCACGGTCTTGCCGTGGAAGTCAAGCGGCGGCCTGCCGTCACGATAGGCGCGCTCGCGGCGGTCGAGTTCCTGCCGTTCACGGTCGGCCACCGCTTTGATCACGCTGGGCGGGATGTTGAGGGCCTGGACAACGGCTTCGTTGAGCACCTGCACGCCCCCGGAACCGATCGCGCCCATCGCCAACTCCTCATGGCCTGGCACGCCCAGCTTGCGCACCAGGAACACATCCAGCGGCGCGTTCAACGCCTGCGCCACTTCAAAGGCGACCGGCACGCCGCCGCGTGGCAGACCCAGCACCACGACATCAGGACGGTTCGCATATTGGGTCAACTTAGCTGCCAATTTGCGTCCAGCATCTTTGCGGTCTTGGAACAAGGGAACCATCATTTTCCTCCTCTCATAAGACTTTCGCCCTGCAGGTCCGGCATC
>CAZYQJ010000413.1:0-5355 GCA_964649925.1 uncultured Litorilinea sp. | reverse complement strand
TGTCAGGCCGGTTGGTGGCGGCGATGATCACGATGTTGGTCTCGCTGTCGAAGCCATCCATCTCGACCAGGATCTGGTTGAGCGTCTGCTCGCGCTCGTCATTGCCGCCGCCCAACCCTGCCCCGCGGTGGCGGCCTACGGCGTCAATCTCGTCGATGAAGATGATGCAGGGTGAGTTCTTCTTGGCCTGCTCAAAGAGGTCGCGCACGCGTGACGCGCCGACGCCCACAAACATCTCGACAAACTCGGAGCCGGAACTACTGAAGAAGGGGACGCCTGCCTCCCCGGCCACGGCCTTGGCCAGCAGCGTCTTGCCTGTGCCAGGCGCGCCGACCATCAGTACGCCCTTGGGGATGCGCGCACCCAGGGCTGCGAACTTCTGCGGCTCCTTGAGGAACTCGACGACTTCTTGCAGTTCCTGCTTGGCCTCGTCCGCACCGGCAACGTCGGTAAAGGTGACGGTAGGCCGGTCGGCGTTATCCAGTTTGCGCGCCCGGCTGCGGCCAAACTGCATGGCGCGGTTCTGCCCTCCGCTTCCAGCCTGGCGCATGATAAAGATGAAGAAGGCGAAGATCAAGATCATGGGCAGCAGCATGATCAGCCAGTTGAAGATAGCGCCGTTATTGGGGACGCTTTCCACGTCAATCGGCAGGTTTTCTAGCCGTTCCGGGCTGACGCCGAAGGCCCGTAGCGTCTCCAGCAGGCTTTCATCGTTCTCCTTGCGGCTGCGGCGTTCGCGCCCATTATCACCTGTTAATTCCAGGGTAATGAGATCGCCCTGTACGACGATGCGGTCGACATCCCCTGCTTCCACATAGCGCGCCACCTCGTTGAGTCCGATCATATTGGAGGTATCTGGCGGACGGCTAAAGAGGAAGCGCGATCCAAACAGGATCATCACAGCCAGCACCAACCAGAACCAACTGCGTCCCCAAAAACCGCCGCCGCCGTTGCGCGGGTCTTGAGGGGGTCCGCCAGGTCGTCTGTCGCGTGGCGGAGGTACACGGTTATCGGCCATTGTGTTTTCCTACTCGCATTGAGAAATAGTACAACTTACACCTACGGGGACTGTCATCCCAGAAACCAGACGCCGCCCGCACCTGGGTGAGAGCGGCGCCATTCGCCCTTCAGTCTAGCAGATTTCCACCGGCTGTTCGGTAAGAAAAGCTGTGCTTGGCCGCCTGATTTGAGCCTGAGAGGAGGCTGGGCTATTGGATGGCCTTCAACTCATCGGCGATGCTCGTCCCCACCCGATGGGTTGGCGTGCGATGGACTGGCTGCAATTCTGCCGACACGCGCGGGTCCGGCATGGACGCTTCATCGGGCTTGTCGCTCAGACAGAGCAACACGCAGCCGCGTGCAGCGAACCATTCACCCAGTTCACACACCTCATTGGTCAACGTAATCTCGTTCGCCAGAAGTTCCTCAACCGGGGTCTCGTCGGGCATATGGCCCATGCGCTCCACGGTGGTGATGAATTCTTGGCGGCGGAAGCGTTTGAACGGGGTTGGGTCGCCCACGCGCACGGCGCCGACTATGGCTTCATGCACCTGACGGAAGCTTTCGCCCACCAGCGGGCGAATCATCAGGCGGCTGTTGACCCAGCGCAGGAACTGTTCAAAGTTGTCCAGGCTGTCCTTCTCGACTTCCTGCAAGACCTCATCATAGCTGATCAACCCGGCGTTGAGCACCAGGCAGATATAGGCCAGATAATCTTGGTTGTCTTCGGTCAGGAAGTGATAACGTGAGCGGTTCAACTCGGCGTAGTGGCGTTCGAAGTCGGCGCGGTTAAAGTTGTCGCCCAAGACAGAGGTCATTGTACGGAAGATGCCTTCGAGGCGCGCCTGGTTGATGACCTGGTCGTTCCGTCCTTTCGCGCCCAACAAGGTCTTGTCGATGTCGATGATCACAGCCGTGCGCTCGTCCAGGTTCAGCCCATGCTCGCGCATCCATTTGACCCAATCGGCCAGCGCCGCCCAACGGTTGGCGCAGAAGACATTGTCTTCATCATCGGCATCGATCATAAATGGCTCAGCGAGTCTTTCAGAGCCGATAAAGCAAGATCCCGCCCACTCGCTGAACTGGCGCATGTGTCCATACGCCTGACCGTCGTTATACAGTGTGTCGCCCACAAAGAGGATTTCGCTGAGCGGCGTATTGTTCTTACGCAGCTTTTGCACTTGCTTGGCGAACCAGACTGCCGCTTTGGCATAGCCCGGATCCTGTTTGCGGGGGATCCGGTCATCGGCGATGCCCATTTTATAGGCAGCCGTTTTCAGCCCGGGCAGACGTGGATCCAGCGGTTCCAGATTGCGATAAATCACCAGATCACCAAAGGTATCGGCCAGGCTCGCCCGCCCGAAGTTCCTTAATACCGTCTGCGCCCGGTCCGCGGACAGCACGCTTGTGGTCGAAACGTTAGTCACGTTACCCCCCTAATCGCTCCAACAGAGCAGAAATTACGCCACTTCCAGCGATTGGGCAAGGGCTGCGGCTTCCGGCCCCAGATAGCCTTGCGCAACGATGAGCTCGGCGTTTAGCAGACTCCCACCCGCAGCGCCGCGGATGGTGTTGTGCCCCAATACGATGAACTTGTAGTGAAACAACGGATCTGGGCGTAGACGCCCGACGACCGTTGCCATACCAGGTACAGAGCCAGCGAGACGATCCAGCCGCGGCTGGGGCCGATCCTGGGCAGCGTTGACCAGGATGGCCGGCTGCGGTGCGCTCGGCAGGTTCAACTCCTGGGCCAAAGGCCGATATTCCTGCCAAGCCCGGAGGATCTCTGCCTCACTAGGCCGCTCCCTAAATTCTACGCTGACTGCCTCTAAATGTCCATTCCGAACTGGAACCCTGTTGCAGTGTGCGCTCACCACGAAATCAGCATAGCGGATTCGTTCTCCATCGAAGCTGCCTAAAAGCTTGTGCGGCTCCTTCTGCTCCATCTTTTCTTCTTCCCCACCGATGTAGGGAACCACGTTGTCGAGTATGTCCATGCTGCTGACGCCGGGATAGCCTGCGCCGCTGACTGCCTGCATGGTGACGACCATCACTTTGGTCAGGCCAAAGCGTTCATGCAAGGGGTGCAGGGCGCTGACCAGGTGGGTCGTGCTGCAATTGGGATTGGTGGCGATGAACCCACGCCAGCCGCGCCGCTGGCGCTGAATATCGATCAGCCCCAGGTGTTCGGGGTTGACCTCCGGGATCAGCAGCGGCACATCATCATCATAGCGGTAGCTGCTGGCATTGCTGCACACGCCATACCCTGCCGCGGCAAAGGCTCGCTCGATCTCGCCTGCGCTGCTGGCGGGTAGGGCGCTAAACACGATCTGGGCATCAATACCCGGTTCGCATTCCTGCAAGATCACATCGCGCAGATGGGCGGGCATATCGCCGCGCAGGTTCCAGTTGCAGGCATCGGCGTAGCGTTTGCCCGCGCTGCGTTCCGAAGCGCAGAGCGCGGTGATTTCAAACCAGGGATGGCCTTGCAGCATCTGTACAAAGCGCTGGCCCACCGCGCCGGTAGCGCCCAGAACGCCAACTTTAATCTTTGGGATCGACATGGGGATCTCTCCATGATAGAACGACAGCGCGGGCCGCGCCCTGCAGCGGTGCGGCCATCACGCCGTATAGGCTAATTCGGCAATATCGCTGAGCACGCCTGCGGCGGTGGCATCCGTGCCCGCGCCGCGCCCCTGGATCACCAGGGGGTTGGGGCTGTACCAGCGGGTTGTAAATTCGACCAGGTTATCGGTGCCGGTTAGGCGTCCGAGCGGGCTGTCCGCTGACACGCTTGTCGGCCCCACGCGACAGGTGTCGCCTTCGACCAGGGCGGCATAGCGCAAGACATTACCTTCGGCGGCAGCGGCTTGCACCTGCGCCTGAAAGTGTTCGTCCAGGCTGGGCAGCGCGTCGAGAAACGCATCCACGGAAAGCGCATCCATCTCCGGCGGGTAGAGTCCTTCGACGGCGACATCCGCCATCTCCAGCCGGTGACCCAGCCCGCGCGCCAGGATCAACGCCTTGCGTGCCACATCCACGCCCCCCAGGTCGTCACGCGGGTCGGGTTCGGTATAGCCCAAGCGGTGCGCCTCGCGCACGATTTCGCTAAAGCGTCTACCTGCCTGCAGCCCGGTCATGACATAGCCCAGGGTTCCGCTCAAGGCTCCGGTGATGCGATGCACCTCGTCGCCGCTGCTGACCAGCCGGTTGAGCGTGGCGATGACGGGCAATCCCGCGCCCACGGTGGTCTCCCAGCGGCAGCGGCCCAGATGACGGACAGGGGCGTTCTCTTCGCCGCCAGTGACACCGGCTGCAGTCAGCCGGTCATACACCTCCTGGTCACTGGTCAAGGGTTTTTTATTAGCCAATACGAGTTTGTACCTGCGTTCCAGCGCAAAGAGGAGCGCGGGGATGGTGGCGGCGGTGGCGGTACAGTCCACGACCACTGCCCCGGCGCGCCCGGCGATGTCCACAATACCAGCGAGATCGCCTTGTGCGCCGCCCAGGGCATGGCTGGTGAGTCGCCCGCCCGCGCTTTTGTACTCGATGAGATCACAGAGTACCTCATCATCTAGCCCGTGGCTGGGTTCCATCGCCGCACCGTCGCGGTCACAGACGGCCAAGACCTGGATAGCCAGCTCATAGTGGAGGGCATGGAGGCCGCGGTGGGCGACGATCTGCCGGAGCAACGCCTGGCCCACACCGCCAACGCCAAATAAGATCACGGGCAATTCATGCATGACGTGTTTTGCCTCGCCTTGCCGTGCTTGCAAAAGACCTTCCGAAAACAGGGGAGCGCAAGACGAGATAGGTCCGGCTCCCCGGGCGCAAACTGCCCTATTATAGCACAAAGGTTATAGAAACGGGCACATAAAAGTTTTAGGCGGGTGGATCCCCGGTCCGCTGAAGCTGTGTGCTTCGTTCACGCGAGGGTTTGTGAAGTTCAAAGATGTCGTGGATGGCACGCACCGCGTCTGCTGCGCGGTGTTCTTCCACCACCAGGCTGACGTTGGCTTCGCTGGACCCCTGGGCAATGGCGATGACGTTGATTGCCTCGCCGCCCACGGCACGGAAGATGCCCGCCGCCAGCCCCGGCGTACCGCGCATCCCGCTGCCGACCACGGCGATGATGGCGACGTTGGCATGCCCGCTGATCTCGTCGATGTAGTGGCGTTCGCGTTCCGCCTTGAACTCGGCGCGCAGGGCGTCGATCACCATCTCTGCCGACTCTTCGGGCACGACAAAACAGATGCTTTGCTCGCTGCTGCTCTGGCTGATCATCAGGACGTTGGCCCCGGTCTTGGCTACAGCCTGAAAGGTGCGCGCCGCGGTCCCCGGCACGCCGATCATGCC
>CAZYQJ010000412.1:0-5366 GCA_964649925.1 uncultured Litorilinea sp. | reverse complement strand
CTGCGCGGGCCTACACGCCGCGCCCTGGTCTGGATCCATCGCGGCCAAGACCCATTTGCGCGCGGGCTGCGCGCCCTCACCCAACCGCTCTTCACCTGGTTTGCCTTCCTGGGATCCTTTCTCTTCTGGCATGACCCGCAGGCCGTTCCGTTTATGGTCGGCGACGGCTGGTTTCACTATGTCGCGCCCTGGCTGCTGTTGGGTGCGGCCCTGCTCTACTGGTGGCCGGTCGTGGATACCGGCCCGCGGCTGCATTCCCGCCTGCCTGCCTGGGTGTTGATCGTCTACCTGATCACGGTGGAGATTCCCAACATGGTGGCGGGCGTCACCATCGCCTTTTCCGCCACGCTGCTCTATGACCACTATGCCGCGGTCCATGCCCAAGGGCGGGCGATCTTCCCCATCGGCGCAACGACAGATCAAATGGTGGGGGGTGCGATTGTCTGGGTGTTCGGCAGCCTGGTCTACGTCGCGGCCATTGTCGCCGTGCTGCACCGCCTCTTTCGCCGCGATGGAAGCACCGTACCCCATCCCCTGGCCGGGTGGGATGCCAATGACAAGTTTATCGCCCCAGGGCTGGAACAGCGCGTAGCGCAAAACCAGCGGCGCGGCGTAGATCTCAACCATCATTGAGGGAGTAGGCAGTAGGGAGTAATGGCAGAATCAGACCAGAGTCGGCTACATCTATTCACGAAGTGGGCGCGCAGCGCCATCTCTATTCCCTACCTGCCTACTGCCCATCTGCCTACTGCCTACCTGCCCACAATGGCAGCAACGCCAGTGCGCCATAACAGACCAGCATCCACAGCGCGGACATCTGCTCCAGCCGGGCGCTGGTCACTTTAGAAGGGCGGCGCACAAATTGGATGCCCAGGGCCGCGGCAGCCGTGGCCCCCACCCCCATCACCGGCCCCATGACGCCCCAATCCCCTGCGGCGCGTGCCGCCAGCGTCGCCGCCACGCCAGCCAAGACGATGGCAGCCCACCAGACGCCCGCGGCGCGACCACCCCCCCAGAGGCGGCTGTAGGTCTCCACGCCCGCTTCCTCGTCTTCGGGCGCACGCAGTTTACGCCCCACCTCAAAGACCACGCCGTTGGCGTAGCCCGTCGCCAACAGCCAGCCCAACCCGCTAGGCGGCCCCACATCCACGCGCAGCCAGTCACAGGCGGCGATGTAGGCAAAGATCAGCGGCAGCACAACCATATGGCTGAGCATATAGACCAGCGGGTGACGGTGCAGCCATGATCCGATGCCAAACTCCCAGCGCATCAACGCCATATAGCCCCACACGCCCAGCAGGAAAAACAGCAGCCGCGGGGCCAGCCACGCCGACACCACAGCCTGCACCACACCCACGCTCAACGCCAGCCATGCCAGTTCAGACAGGCGGATCACCCCGCGCGGCACGGGCCGGTAAGGGCGGTGAGCCAGGTCAGTAGCATAGTCCTTATACTCGTCCGCCACGCGCAACTGGAAGAAAAAACCGAGTGTGACGACAAAGGCCGCGCCCAGCGCGGCCCAACTGTATGCGTCCTGCGCCTGGCGCGCCGCCCGCGACCAGCCGATGCCGCCCGCGGCCAGCACCGCGATCAGCACGCTGTAGACCGGCAGCGAAAAGCGCTCGGCCTGGTAGACCCAGAAACGACGCAGCAAACTGGTCAATTGCGTAACGCCACCAACGCCAGGCAGACCCACCCGGCGATCATCGCCACGCCGCCGATGGGCGTGATCGCCCCTAGCCAGCGTGCCCCAGTAAAGACCAACAGATAGAGGCTGCCCGAAAAGATCAAGACGCCCGCCACAAAGAGCCAACCCGCCCAGGTCGCCAGCCCGGCCTGCGGCCAGCGCCCCAACGCCACGACCACGCCGAACAGTGCCAGCGCATGATAGAACTGGTAACGCACTGCGATCTCATAGGTGTTGAGCAGATCGGCGCTCAACCGCCCGCTGAGGCCATGCGACCCGAACGCACCCAACGCCACGGCCAGCCCACCGAACAGGCTCGCCAACAGAAAAAAGGTCTTCTCCATGATCTTATCTCGATGTATTGCTGAAGGTGACCGGCACGCTGCGTCTCCATGCCGTCCACAACGTACCAGTCACCTGCTAGACTGCATTGTTTTTGTCCTCATCGCCCGTCGCGACCGGGCGCGCCGGGTCGGTGATCCACTCACTCCATGATCCGGCATAGAGCCGCGCCGTTCCCAGCCCCGCGTGGGCCAGGGCCAGCAGGTTGTGCGCTGCGCTCACGCCCGATCCGCAATAAAAGACCGCATCCTCCACCGGCGCATCGCCCAGCAGCGTGTGGAAGCGCGCGGCCAATGCCTCACGCGGCAGAAAGTAGCCCTCGGCATCCAGGTTCTCCGCATAGGGTGCGGAGACCGCGCCAGGGATGTGACCGGCCACCGGATCAATCGTCTCGTTTTCCCCGCGGAAGCGGTCCGCCGAGCGCGCATCGAAGAGCCTCAGGGCGGGGTCGCCCAGCCGTGCCGCCACCTCGGCCACGTCCACCAGCCAGCCCTCGCGCGGGTGCGGTTGAAATGGCTGCGGCGCGCGTGTCTCTTCGCCCTGCGCTGTGGGTCGTTGCTCACGCTGCCAGGCGCGCCAGTCGCCATCCAGCACCGCCACCGCGTCATGCCCCATCAGGCGCAGCATCCACCACAGCCGCGCCGCCATCGCGCCGCCCATGTCATCATAGACCACCACCTGCATTTCAGGGCTGATCCCCAAGCGGCCTGCGGTAGCGGCAAAGACGGATGTCTCCGGCATGGGATGGCGTCCGGTCTTGCCCGGCACGATGGGCGCGGAGAGGTCTTGGTTAAGGTCGGCAAAGACGGCACCGGCAATGTGCGATTCGAGATAACGCAACCGGCCCAGCGCGGCGTCGGCCAGCGAAAAGCGGCAGTCCACCACGATCCAGGCAGGGTCATTCAGATGGGCAGCCAACTCTGCCGTCGAAATCAGTGTCGTAAAAGCCATCGATCACTGCTCCGGGTGTAGGTGTTCAGCAAAGAAGTCGGTGATAGCTGTGTAGCACCGCACCTTGTTCTCAAACTTAAGCACATCATGGCCCTCATTCTCAAAGACCAGATAGTCCACTGTCTTACCCTGATCGCGCAGTTGTTCCACCACATCGCGCGATTCACGTTCCACCACGCGCGGGTCATTGGCCCCCTGGATCACCAGCAGCGGGCAGGCCAGATCGCCCAGGTAGGTGCTGGGGGATCGCGCAACCAACTCCTCTCGATCCTGTTCGGGGTGGCCGATGACCATATAGAAATAGGTCTTCCACGCTTCGGGCAGCCGTTCCACAAAGGTGATCAGGTTATAGGGGCCGAACATGTCCACCGCCGCACCCCACAGGTCCGGATGCCGTCCGGCCAGCGTCAGCGTCATATAGCCGCCATAGGAACGGCCCACCACGCCCGCGCGGTCCATGTCCAGCCGCGGATCCTGGCGCAGCAACTGGGCGGCATGGACGTGGTCCAGCCGGTCCAGCCCGCCCCAGTCGTGGTCTATATGCTTGGTATAGCGCAGCCCATAGCCGGTGCTGCCGCGCACGTTGGGGACAAAAACGGCAAAGCCGCGCAAGGTGAGATACTGGATCAGCGGCATCGAGAACCAGGTAAAGTCAGGCCGTTCCTGTCCCTGAGGGCCGCCATGGACATAGAAGATCACAGGCCGCGGCCCGCTGTAGCCCAACTCGGACGCGGGCAGGTAGAGCCGCGCCGACACGCGCAGGCCGTCATGGCTGACGTACGAAGCGTCTTCCCCTGGCGACAACAGGCGGGCCGGGATGCCCAAAATGCGCTCATTGGTCTGAATCTGCACCTGCCCGTCCGGTTCCAGCACATAGAGTTGGCTGGGCGATGTAGCCGTGGAAAAGGAGAGCGCATAGCGCCCGCCCGCCTTATCATAGGCAATAGACTCCATCACGCCATTGCTCAACGCGCCTGTGCCGCACAGGGTGCGCGTCACACGGAAACAGCGCTCCACCAGGTCAAAGACGCCTTCATAGGCCCACGAACAGCCGTCGATGTTATAGACCAGGCTGTAGCGGTCATCCGCCCGGTGGGTCACCTCCAACAACTCGCCGACACCCTCGTGCGCCAGCCCTTCGATGGGGATCGGGACGATCTCGCCGGGCGTCTCCGGGCGCATGTACCCCAGGCCATAGGTATCCTCAAAGAGCGCTGTCGTTAACAGGATGCCGCCGTCGGGCGTGAACTGGGCGGACCCAAAGCCGGTGAGCGGTATGTCCATCTCCGGCGTGCGGTCCTCCATGCGCGTGCCATAAAGCGGCTGCAACTCGTCCTTGCCGCGCTCAGCCAGCAGCAAGGTTGTATCGCCCGTGCTGTAGCCTTCGATCAACAAGAAGCGGTTGAAATCGTCGCTCACGTCGGCACAGGCAAAGTTGTAGATACTGCTCGCCAACGGCAGTTCGCTGCCCGTCACCAGGTCAACCGCAAAGACCTGCATCACCGGATCGGTGCGCGGGTCTACGCCAAAGACGGCACGGCTGCGCTCGCGATCACACCAAAGACAGACCACCTGCTGCCCTGCAAAGCGGTCGCCAAAGAGCGGCTGCGGGATGCCGCCTTCCAGCGGAACGGTGACGGGCTGATAGTTTTCGTCGCCGTCGCGGTCGAGCATGACCAGCACCTTGTGCAGCATAGGCAAGACACAAAAGACCCCTTCACCGTCCATCAGGTGCGGGTTCTGTACGGCCAGGTGAGGCGGCAGCAACGGTTCCGGCACGCTTCCCCCCAACCGCATCCGGTAGAGGCTCAGGCGGCCCGACAGGTCGCTGACAAAGTAGAGGTGATCGCCAGCCGGTTCGGGCGCGACAAACTGGCGCGCCGACAGCAGCGATTCGATCCGCAAGGAGGTAGATTCAGTCACCGGCATAGGACACGCCTTCCATTTCAGTTTTTAACTAGTTTGAACCATCGAGTGGCCATGAATTCAGTGCTCTCAAATGCGGATGGGGGATTGGCGCATCGGAGATGATTATAGCACACGGTCTCACAAGGCTCTGGATTTGGCCCCACCCCGACTTGATGGTATCGTGCCCGCAAAATGACCGATCGCATGGACCTAATTGACTCCGATCCAAATAGAAGGTAGTTACACCACGCATGAAGCTTTTCCTCATCCGCCACGCCGAATCCGCCAACAACCGGCTGGCCTTGGGTCTGACCTATGATGAGTACATGGCGCAGCGCAGCGCCGACCCTGTGATCACCGAGCTAGGCCAACGCCAGGCCAAACGGCTTGCCGACCATCTCGCCTGTGAGACCATCCCCGAATCGCACCATGAAACCCGCCCAGACAACGGCAACGGCGGCTATCACTTGACCCATCT
>CAZYQJ010000411.1:0-5367 GCA_964649925.1 uncultured Litorilinea sp. | reverse complement strand
GTTGGTCTGGATCGCGCCGACCGTAGACCGTGACTGGCCGATGGCGTCAATCTCATCGATAAAAACAATACAGGGCGCTTTGGCCTTGGCCTGTTCAAACAGGTCGCGCACGCGGGATGCACCCACGCCCACAAACATCTCCACAAAATCCGACCCGCTGAGTGAAAAGAACGGCACGCCCGCCTCCCCCGCGGTGGCTTTCCCCAGGAGGGTCTTACCTGTGCCGGGCGGCCCCACCAGCAGCACGCCTTTAGGCAATTTTGCGCCGATGGCTGTGAAGCGGTCGGGGCTCTTGAGAAAGTCGATGATCTCGCGCAGTTCGACCAGCGCCTCGTCTGCGCCGCCCACATCGGCAAAGGTGACGCCCGTCATCTCGCCCGAGATTTCACGTGCCTTGCTCTTGCCCACCGACAACACATTGGCACGCCCAGCCCCCATGCGCCGGAACAGGAGATACCAGATGAAAACCAGCGGCAAGAACGGGATCAGCCAGGCCAATATCGTGACCAGGGCATCGTTGGTCGGCGCTTCTGCGCTAAAGGTGACGCCCGCGGCGATCAAATCATCGACCAACTGTGGGTCTTCGACCGCGACCACGTTGTACACCCGCAGCACTTGTGAAGGGTCTGAGGGAGCCGCCTCGCCCAGCCACGGAAACAGCCCGCCCGCCGGAGTCGGTTCTGCCGCGGCAGTGTCTTCCTCGGCGTCAGCCGCTGCCTCGTCCTCCACACAGCAGGTATAGATGATCCGGTCGCCGCTAAACGTTACCGTGTCGATCTGGCCTTCGGCCAAATCCTGCCGGAATTGGCTGTAGGGAACCTCCGACCTATTGATGAGAAAAGGCTGGATGAAAAAAGCCTGGATCAGCCAGAGCAGCAGTAAAGCAAGCAGGAAATAGCCTATTGAGAATCCGACCTGCTTGCGTTGTTTATCATCCATCGGTGTCTCTCCTGGAGCAATGTGTTGGCTGCGTCACACCCACGAGGTGCATCCCCATTATTCCACCCCCTCGACGCTGCCGTCAGTTATCCAGTCAACATTCCTGTGAGCGTCTAGATGCCCAGGATTACCAACGCAGAGACGGCGCGCCTGGCCTACCCGTTCCTACTCCGCACATGACAAATCGTCTGGGATCCCTAATCAGCACGGCGGACCTGGCACAGATAGGCGCGATGTGGAACCGATCCGCTGATGGGGTCGATGGCCTCATTGCCGATAATGATATTCAGATTGGCGCCGTCTGCGCTGAAGGGGTCATAGCCGGGTGCGCCCACGTCAGGGCAGGCCTGCCACCAGCCATGCTGCCCGCAGACGACATCTGGCGCCAGCGAGTCGTTAAGCCGGGCGCGCGCCCGCACGCTGCCTTTGGGCGTGTCGATGCTCACCCAATCGCCGGGGGCGATGTCCCGCTCGGCAGCGGTTGCTGGGTGCAGTTCGACCTCCGGGTCGAGGGCAAGTCGCCGCAGACTCGGCAGCGCACGATGCTGGCTCTCGCAAAAGAGCGTGTGCTTGGCGCAAGTCAAGATCAAGGGGTAGCGCTCGGCCAACTCCGGTCGCGAGAGGGGACTGATCAGCGGCTCTTCAAACTCAGGAAGCGGTGGGTAGCCATGCGCCAGCATCGTCTCGGCGTACAACTCGATCTTGCGCGTCGGCGTGGCAAAGCCGTAAGCTACACCGTTGTGCGGCTCGGCGTACTTGCGGTAGCGGGTCTGGAGCGGGAGGCGCACCCCGCGTGGGTTCGCTCGTAGGCTCTCAAGCGATACGCCGGAAGGGCCGAGTTGATAGCGATAGGCGGCGTCGATGTCTCCATCCCAGAAGTGGTGGCCTAGCCCCAGGCGGCACGCCAGGTCAAAGACAATCTCGGTATCGGAACGCGCCTCGCCGCGCGGATCGACCACCCGTGGCCGTAACTGCACCAGCGACTGCGCCTCAGCGCTTACCTCAAAGCCGATCTTAAAGGCCTCCCGCTCAAATGCACTGGCCACCGGCAGCACAATATCAGCTAGCTCAGCGGTCGGGTTCATAAAGAGATCGGCATGTACATAGAAATCGAGCGCCGCCAACGCCTCCCGTCCCCGACGACCATCAGCATGGGCGACAAGCAGATTGGCGCCAAACCCGACCATGCCGCGCACCGCATAGGGCTGCTGCTCCAAGATGGCGCGATAGATCTCGTCTGTACTGACATGCTGCCAGCGCGACGGGCCAAGGGGTCGCTCCGCAAACCCCAGCGCAGGGGCGGGTTGTCTGGCCGGATCCGGCTCGACGGCAGCAACATTCGCAGCAGGCACACCCGCAAAGAGCACATTGCCTCCCTGTACATCAAAGCTGCCGGTGAGGGTGTACAGTTGTGCGATGGCGCGTGCGATCTGGGTGGCGTTGGTCTGTTGTTCCACACCGCTCCACGCATAGTAAGCCACGGGACGCGCTTCCCACAGCATTTGCGCGGCGCGCACCATCTGCTCACGCCCGACGCCGCAGATCGCCTCCACCTTCTCCGGTGAATTGCGGCGGCAAAGCTCGGCCACAAGGTCAAACGCCGGTCGGCACATGACCTCCCCCTGCAGCGTGGTGATCTCAAACTCACCCAAGAGGGCCAATTCGGCGCTATCCCCCTCATAGCGTCCCAAAGCAGGGTCATAGCCGATCGGATGCTGTTGGGCATCGCTCCAGGCGATGTAGCGATCGGCACTGCCGCCCGCAACCAGGTCGCGTTCGGTGAGCAGGCGGCCATTGTTGCCGCGCACAAGCAGCGGCCCATTTGTCCAGTCGCGTACGAAGGCGTGGTCATACCACCCCTGCTCGATCATGACATGGGCGATGCCGAGCGCCAGGGCAGCGTCGGTGCCGGGCCGCACCTGGAGCCAGAGATCTGCCCGGCCTGCAAGACCGGCGCGCCGCGGGTCGACGACGATCAAGCGCGCCCCGCGTTTAAGGGCGTCCACCGTGGCAGTGGCGTGGGCCAGCCGCGCGACGTTGGGATTGTAGCCCCAATAGAGGATGCAGCTTGCATGCTCCAAGTCCGGCATATACACGCCAGGCACGCTGGCGCCGAAGGTGTAGACGGTCGCTAAATAGCGGCCCCACCCGCACAACTCCATCGATACGCTGAAATTGGGGCTGCCGAAAGCGCCCATCAGCCGCTCGATCCACATGATCGAGTCGGCTGACGCCGAGGTAGAGGGGGACGCCGACGTGAATACGACACTCTCAGGGCCATGCGTCACGGCCAACTGGCGCAGCTTGGCCGCGGTCAGGTCGAGCGCTTCGTCCCAACTGATGCGCTGCCAACCCGGGTCCAGATCGCCTTTGGGCCGGGTCCGTATCAGCGGATAGGTCAGCCGATCCGAATGGTAGACAAGTTCAGGCGCAGCACGCCCCTTGGCGCAGAGTGCCTGGCCGGTAGGGTGCGAGGGGTCCGGCTCTAGGGCGATAAAACGGCCGCTATCCACGACCGCAACCGAACCGCAGCGCGAGACACATAGAGCGCAGTAGCCTGGAATCCGCTCGCTTGATGGCTCATTTGCCGACATCGTGGCACCTCCTTCATGGGCTATCACCCGTGGAAAGTCTCACCTGTGGCGTTCGATCCGGTCGAGGGCCCGGTCGAGGACGAGGAGAAGCCGATGAGCTTCACATCGATTCAGTTCTCAGGGTGGCTGTTGAGGACACCGGAGCAAGCGCAATTGTACCACGTTTCCAGCCAGAAAAGGGCGCGAGGTTCCGTGCCATACAGTCGCTGCGCCAGGCCGATAGAAGCCGAACAATCCATCTGGACTGGTACAGCCTATCCATGTGGACCACTCATCAACTGTCAGTCATGGCCCACTTCAACGCTTCACTTGCAGGATTCGTCCAGACCGCGAGAGCAGTAGACTGAGTATGCATTGTCACCCTGGCCGCGACATGGGACCCCGGTTCGAGCGACCTTCGATCCAGCGCCACATTCACTGTCACCGGGCAGGCGCGTGCCATCAAAGAGGAGGAGCGCGCGTTCTTCTCTGTCGCGACGGCTAGCGTGTAGCGGCGCCATAGATCGTAGAGGCTGAGAAGGCCTGACAATTCTATCAACATCAGTTCAGTATGAGTCAAGGAGGACAGATGGCTACTGAAACGCAACAGGAGAGCTTCAAGGATCAGTCATATACGGACGGCATGGGAATGGCAGCCGTTGCCCATGAGGATGTCGATGAGCGGGCGCGAGAAATCGAGCAGCAGATGACCGACGATGAGCGCTTCTCGCTCATCATCAGCGTTCTCGGCCAGATACCGGGAAGCACCGCCGCCCCCACGCGCGACCCGCGCATCCCCGAAGACGTCAAGAACATGAGCGCGGGCTACACGCCTGGCGTTCCACGGCTAGGCATCCCGGCGATCCAGAGCAGCGATGCCAGCATGGGCGTCACCAATCCCGGCTACCGGCCACATGATGACGGGGCCACGGCATTCCCTTCACTGATCGCCCTCGGCGCGAGCTTCAATCCACAACTCGTGCGAGAGGGAGGCGAGGCCATCGCCCGCGAGGCGCGGATCCGCGGCTTCAACGTCATGCTGGCTGGCGGGTGCAATCTGGCGCGCGACCCGCGCAATGGTCGGAACTTCGAATACTACTCCGAGGATCCATACCTCAGCGCCGTGCTCGCCGCCGAGCAGGTCAACGGCATCCAGAGCCAGGGCGTTGTCTCGACGCTCAAGCACTACACGCTCAACTGCAACGAGACCAACCGCCACTGGCTGGATGCGATCATCGACCCCGACGCGCACCGTGAATCCGACCTGCTCACCTTCCAGATCGCCATCGAACGCTCGCAGCCAGGATCGATTATGACTGGGTACAACAAGATTAACGGCGAGTACGCCGGCGGGAACCATTACCTCCTGAACGAGGTGCTCAAGGGTGACTGGGGGTATGAGGGGTATGTGATGTCCGACTGGGGCGCGACGCCGGAATGGGAGTTTGCGCTCAAGGGGCTTGATCAGGAGTCGGGTGTTCAGGGCGATACCATCTTCTGGGGTAAGCAGCCCTTCACCGACGATCTCAGGGAGGCTTACGCCAAGGGCGAGTTGTCCAAAGAGCGCCTCTCCGATATGGTGCGCCGTATCCTGCGCTCGCTGCTCGCGGTCGGCGCCGATAGGTGGGGACCGGCTCCCGAGGTCGACATGGCAAAGCACAACGAGATCACGCTCGAGGGTGCGCGCCAGGGGATCGTGCTGTTGAAAAACGACGGCGCACTGCCGCTCCCGGCCGACGAACCGCTCAAGATCGCGGTGATCGGCGGCTATGCCCAGCAAGGGGTGATCAGCGGCACCGGCTCCGGCGCGGTAGCCCCCGCAGGCGGTTTTGCTGCCGTCATCAAGATCGGCGGC
>CAZYQJ010000410.1:0-5375 GCA_964649925.1 uncultured Litorilinea sp. | reverse complement strand
GACGGTGCTTTGTAGGGTGATGCCGGTATTGCTGAGGGGCAAGGTGGTGGATGCAATCGGGGCGAGGGAGAAGGCCCGGCCATGCGGCTGCTGGTCGCCCATCCCATAAGAGAGCGGGCGGGTGATCTCCTCGACAGGGGTGTCGCGCGCCTCGTCAAAGCGCAGTTCATTGGGCTGTCCGTCGTCGATCAAGGCCGGCGTCACGCCGGTTGCGCCGAGCGGCAGCGCCCGGCCCAATGCAATGACGATCCCCAGCGCGATGAGTGTCCACACGATCCGGATAATCCAGATGCCTCTGGTCGAAGTAAGATGCATAATGGCTCCTGCAAACACAGACATAAACAATATCTCGTCGTTGGAAATACAGAATCCCAAAAAGGGACAAGGAGCAGTATAGCGAGGCTTTGTTAAAACATTAAGATCGGATTCAGACGCTTAGGCTTCGGCCTCTTCGGCCAGCCGGTCGGGGTCGAGGATGACGATGCGATGGCGGTCGAACTCGATGATGCCGTCGGCGGCCAGGCCGCGCAGGGCGCGCCCCACCACTTCGCGCACCGTGCCCAGGTGGCTGGCCATTTCCTCCTGCGTCAAGAGCCGGGCGACCTCATCATCCTGGCTTTGCTGCGCCTGTTCCAGCAGCAGGCGCGCCAGCCGCCCGCGCACATTACGCATCGAAAGGTCTTGGACAAGACCGACCAGATGGCGGGCGCGGCGTGCCAGGCTTTCGATCATCGCCCAGGCCAGGTCGGAGTAGCGGGCGGCGACGATTTGCAGGTCGCGACGGGCGACGCGCCAGAGGGTGACATCGCTGTGGGCAATGGCGGTGGCCGGGTTGGGGCCGCCATCGAGCGCAGCGACGTCGTTGAAGGTGTCCCCTGCATGCAGCAGGTGGAGGATATGCTCACGCCCATCCTTGGAGAAGCGGCTGACCTTGACCGTGCCGGAGGCGATCATAAACAACCCCGCGGGCGGGTCGCCTTCCAAGAAGATGACTTCGCCCGCGGGGTAGCGGGCCGCGGATGCAACCGCGGCCAGGGCGCGCACAGTCTCATCGGGCGCATCTTCCAACCAGGGGACGGTGCGCCATAGGGCTATGGCTTCTGTGCTGGTGGTCTGTTGGGCGTCGATCATATCCGCGCCATTGTATCATAGATGGCGCGATTGCGGATGGCGCAGGGATGCGCTGGCGTTCCTGTTGTGCTGCTAGAAACACCTCCCTAAGCAGGCGTAGCGCAGACCATCTGGATGTTGCCGTCAGGGTCTTTAAAATTGAAGAAGGAGACTGCAGGATCGCGGTGGATGTCGGTGATGATTTCGACCCCGTGATCGCTCAAGAATGCGTGGGCGGCGTCGATATCGTCCGTGGGAAACATGCAGACAGCATGCATGGGATAGGTCGAGTTTGGCTGCACGAGGTCGGCGTGGTTGGCGTCCAGGATCAGATCGGTGCCATTGTTCAAAGAGAAAACGAAAATGCCGTTGTGAAAATCGGTGCCCACCTCTTGCGGCACGCCGAGGATACGGCTATAGAATTCGACGGCGCGGGCTAGGTCGCGCACATGAATAAAGACACCGGGTAGGCTGGGCTGAATGGGGTGGCGCACAGGCTTCCTCCTTGTGTGGTTTTTATGTGGTTTGGTAGTTCACGCTGTACCCTGACTAGGGTAGCACAGATGTTCTGCGTATGTCAATGCTGATGTTCACCCCCCTGGCGGCTGGCAGTGGTTCCCCGTCTTGGGGTAGACTGGAAATGGCGCACGGGCTAAGGCTGCGCCACAACACAGGGCAACAGATCCCTTGCTAGGATGAGGAGGAACGATGCGCGTATTGGTGATCGGCAACGGGGGCCGCGAACATGCGCTGGCCTGGAAGATCGGCCAGTCGCCGCAGGTGACGCAGATTTGGGTCGCGCCGGGCAATGGCGGGACGGCCAACCTGCCCAAGTGCGAGAATGTGTCCATCGCCGCGAGCGACCTGGCCGCGCTGCGCGACTTTGCACTGCAACAGCAGGTAGACCTTACGGTGGTGGGGCCGGAAGCCCCCTTGGTCGAGGGCGCGGCGGATCTCTTGCGGGAGGCCGGGCTGGCCGTCTTTGGCCCCAGCCGCGCCGCGGCGCAGATCGAAGGGTCGAAGGCGTTTTCCAAAGCCTTTATGCAGCGCCACGCCATCCCCACAGCGCAGGCCGCGACCTTTGACGACTTTGACGAGGCAACACGCTATCTGCGCGGGCTGGACGATGCGCCGGTGATCAAGGCCAGCGGGCTGGCCGCGGGCAAGGGCGTGATCCTGCCCAACACGCGTACCGAGGCGGCAGCCGTATTGCAGACGATGCTGCTGGAGGGGCAGTTTGGCGAGGCGGGCAAAACGGTCTTGATCGAGGAAAAGCTGGAAGGGCCGGAACTTTCGGTGCTGGCCTTTTGTGACGGCAAGACGGCACGGCTGATGCCTGCCGCCCAGGACCACAAGCGGCTGATGGACCGCGATTTGGGGCCGAACACGGGCGGCATGGGGGCGTTCGCCCCTTCCTCCCTGGCGACGCCCGACCTGATGGCCGAGGTCGAAACCAGGATCATCCAGCCTACGCTAGCCGGGATGGCCGCCGAGGGGACGCCCTATGTGGGCGTGCTGTACGCCGGGCTGATGCTGACTGACCAGGGGCCCAAGGTGCTGGAATTCAACTGCCGCTTTGGCGACCCGGAGACCCAAGTGCTGCTGCCGCTGCTGGAAAGCGACTTGATGGACGTGATGGTCGCCTGCGTCGAGGGACGGCTGGACGAGATAGAACCCTCCTGGCGCGACGAAGCGGCGGTCACCGTGGTCATGGCCGCGCGCGGCTATCCCGGCGAGTACGAGGCCGGGGTTCCGATCACCCATGTGGACGAAGCCGAAGCCGCGGGCTGTCTGGTCTTTCACGCCGGTACGAAGTGGAAGGATGACCGGCTGTTGACCGCCGGGGGGCGTGTCCTGGCCGTGACCGGGGTCGGGTCCGATCTCCCCAGCGCGGTGCGCCAGGCCTATGCGGGGGTGGAAGTCATCCACTTCAACGGCGCGCAATATCGCAAGGACATTGGGCGGAAGATGGGAAGTAGGCAATAGTCAGTTGTCAGAGCAGAGGCAGAGGCGGCTATGCTCTGTTCCCTACTGCCCACCTGCCTATTCCCCCTTCTGCTTAGCGTAATGCTCTTGTAGCGATCGCACCTCCAACCGCCGCTGGCGCATGGCGCGGATGCCGTTGACCGCGGCCTGCGCCGCCGACAGGGTGGTGATCAGCGGGATTTCCATGCGTGTGGCAAGGGTGCGAATCTTGGCCCCGTCCTCGCGGGCGTTGGGGCCGAGCGGTGTATTAAAGACCAACTGCACCTTGCCCTCGCGCATGGCGTCAAGCGTGGTATAGGTCGTGTCGCCGGAGATGGCTTTCTCCAGGACGGTGACCGGGATGCCTGCGCCGCCGATAAATGCCCCCGTGCCTTCAGTGGCGTAGATGTCAAAGCCCAAGCGATGCAGGTCGCGCGCGATCTTGAGCGCGCCGCCCTTGTCATAGTCATTGACGGTGATCAGCACGCCGCCGTCCTGGGGCAAGGCCGTGCCTGCGCCCATCTGGCTTTTGGCAAACGCGTGGCCAAAGCTGGCTGCATGGCCCATCACCTCGCCGGTGGATCGCATCTCCGGCCCTAACACGGTGTCGATGCCGGTGAATTTCTTCCAGGGCAGCACGGCTTCCTTGACAAAGAAACCATCCAATTCGGGTTCCTCGACAAAGTTCAGGTCTACCAGCGTTTGGCCGACCATCACCTTAGCGGCCAGCTTCGCCAGCGGGATGCCCGTCGCCTTGCTCACAAAGGGGACGGTGCGGCTGGCACGCGGGTTGACCTCCAGCACATAAACAATGTCATCCTTGATGGCATACTGCACATTCATCAGCCCGCGCACACCCAACGCCATGCCCAGCTTTTCGGTATATTCGCGGATGATCGCCAGGTGGTAGGCACTGATCTTGTAGGGGGGCAGCACACAGGCGCTGTCGCCGCTGTGGATGCCCGCCTCCTCGATGTGCTGCATGATGCCGCCGATGACCACGCGCTCGCCGTCACAGATGGCGTCTACATCCACCTCGAACGCATCTTCTAGAAACTGGTCGATCAAGATGGCGCGTTCCATCGAAACGCTGACGGCTTCTTCCATATAGCGGCGCAGCGCAGCGGCATCGTCGACAATCGCCATAGCCCGCCCGCCCAGCACATACGAAGGGCGCACGACCACCGGATAGCCGATGCGTTCGGCAATGGCAATGGCTTCGTCGGCGCTGTGTGCGCTGCCGTGCGCCGGGGCTGGGATATCCAACTGCTCAAGCAGTTCGCCAAAGCGGTCGCGGTCTTCGGCCAGGTCAATCGCATCAGGGGACGTGCCCAGGATGGGGACTTGGGCCGCTTGCAGCCCCGCGGCCAGGTTGAGCGGCGTCTGCCCGCCAAACTGCACGATCGCGCCCACGAACTCGCCACTGGCCTTCTCACGCTCGACGATGTTCAGCACGTCCTCGAAGGTGAGCGGTTCAAAATAGAGCCGGTCACTGGTGTCATAGTCGGTGCTGACCGTTTCTGGGTTGCAGTTGACCATGATCGTCTCGTAGCCTAGCTCTTGCAGCGCAAAGCTGGCATGGACGCAGCAGTAGTCAAATTCGATGCCCTGGCCGATGCGGTTGGGGCCGCCGCCTAGGATCATCACCTTGCGGCGGTCGGTGGGCAACGCCTCGCTCTCACTTTCATACGAACTGTAGAGATATGGCGTGTAGGCCTCGAACTCGGCGGCGCAGGTATCTACCTGGTGATAGGTGGGGTGCAGTCCCAGCGCGTGGCGCAGGGCGCGCATCCCTGTCTCGGTGGTGGGGGCCGCGTCAATCCCTGGCGCATGGACGGTGATCGGGTTGCCGGTCTGCGCGCGCTGGCGCACCAGCCGCGCCAGTTGATTGTCGGAGAAACCCATGCGCTTGGCGCGGCGCAGCGTGGCCGCGTCCAGACAGGTGAGGTTTTGCTCAAAGGCGAGGATCTCTGCCATCTGCGCCACAAACCAGGGGTCGAACCCGGTGAGTTGGCAGATGGTCGTCTGGCTGTCGCCGCGCTGGAGGGCCTCATAGACAGCAAAGAGACGGTCGCGGTTGGGCACGCGCAGCAGGTCGTGTAACTCGGTGGACGGGCCATAGCCGCGGAAACAGCCTGTCTCGTCGCGCTCGACAGGGCCAAGGCCATCGCGCCCGATCTCCAGACTGCGGACGCCCTTCTGCAACGCTTCCTTGAAGGTGCGTCCGATCGCCATCACTTCGCCCACAGACTTCATCTGCGGCCCCACCTCGCGATCGACGCCGGGGAACTTTTCAAAGG
>CAZYQJ010000409.1:0-5422 GCA_964649925.1 uncultured Litorilinea sp. | reverse complement strand
TGACGAACTTGAGCCGCTGAGGGCTAATATCTATACCTCCTGGGAACAGGCGGGACGGGCGTGAATTTTGATATATCGTATGCATATGTTGTTCTGTGATTGGCCTGTACCCTAGCCGTCTGCAATGGACTTTATGCACACATTGTACCCTTGGAACGATACAAGAGAAATACCGCGCCTCTGGGCGCCGCTCCCTAGTCCTTGGAACGGCGCCCAGAGGCGCGGTGATGTAGTCAGTCCACGCTACGACCAGCTTATTGCCCGGCCGCGTAGATATCTGCCCTCAGCCCACTCATGCCAGGCATTGATGGCAACGATGCGCTAGCGGTTGCGCCAAGGCTGCGAATCGGGGTGAAAGAGGGGGTGTCCAAATTCCTCGACGCCGTACCGTCCGATCTTCTCCTGTACCGGCACCGAGATCAACCAGTCAATCAGCGGCCGAGTCACCGCCGTCTGCGCTCTTGTCCGTCTTGACTGCGATCACCCGGTACGAGTTCAAAAGGGCTTCGTCGCCTTCCACGAGGATAACCCGATCATCGCTTGCGCGTGAGAGATAGGTGGCGCGGTCACTCAAGGTATAGGCCCCTTGCGCAGCAGCCGCTGCCAGCGTAGCCCCCATACCCTGCCCAGCGGACGTGTACCAGCTGCCCGACGGCTGGATACCGGCGTGGGCCCAGATCTGCTGTTCTTTGATGTGGGTGCCTGATTTGTCGCCGCGCGAGACAAACGGCGCGCCCGCGGCGGCAATCTTGGCCAAGGCATCAGCAGCACGCCCCATCTCCTCGATCCCGGCGGGGTCGGATTCCGGCCCAACGATTACAAGGTCGTTGTGCATGACGTCCTCGCGGCGCACGCCGTGCCCAGCCGCCATAAATGCATCTTCCAGATCACGTGCATGGACCAGCAGCACATCCGCCTCGCCCCGCTCGCCCATCTGAAGCGCCTGGCCGGTGCCAACGGCAATGGCCTCCACCGTCAGTCCTGTCTCACGCTCAAGGTCGGACAGCAGATAGTCTAGCAGCCCAGAGTCCTGGACGCTGGTCGTAAGCGCAAATCGCGTACGTGCCATAGTGCCTCCTCAACAGTCTGGTCCTTGATCGTCTAGCTCAATTCCCGGCATACAGCGGCTCAACCGGCGCACAGCACACTGGCGACCGGTCGTGACCGATACGACCCCAGTTAAGCAGGTTTGTCTGCGGCAAGGCGGTAAGGGCGCTACCACTTAGGCGCATAGGCAGCGCAGCGGGGACGGTCAGGGGCAAGCCTGGCAGTTGCAGGGGGTCAGCGGGTTGCGGCGCGCGGCGGCTGCATGGTGACCAGGCGCACGCCGTGGTGACGAACTTGGCGAAAGTTCGCGCCCTGGCTCACGGCACGCAGCACAGCCTCCACGTCTTCGACAACCGCGCCGGAGAGCAGATGGACTCCGTAGTCGAACAAGCGCGGGGAAAGCGGGGTACTCGGCCCGACCAGCAGCACCACCGCATCCGGACGGCGCAGTGCCATCAGCCCCGCAAAGGTGCGGTTCATCAGGGTAGTGGCGGTAATGGCCAACACCGCCGCCTGCGGGACAACCTCAGCCGCAGCCTCGGCGGGTAAATCGTCGCCTTGCGGCTGCTGTTCGAGCACCCAAAGCTGGCCGACCCGTTCGCGCACACGCGGTACAAAGGGAAAATGACCCACCAAGGCCACTGACTTGCCTGCACCATGCTCGATAATCACATCGGCCGCATCAACATTAGCCCACAATTCTGGATGCCGGGGCAAGAGCGCATTGATCGCCGCCGTGCCGATGGCGGACTCCAGCGGCCGCGCCGACCGGCTCAGACTGGCAAGATCCAGGGCGCTGTGCTCAGCTAGGTGCCCGGCGTCCATTACCGCCGGGCCGCTGCTGTGGTAGGGGTCGTCGGCGTGTAGACTCGCGGCCAAGCCGCAGCGCGGCTGCCCGTCCACCTCTACCACAACGACCGTCCAAAAAGCCCCGACCACTACATGACGCACGGGCGCATCGGTCAGGGTCGTGATCAGGTCGTCGAGAATAGACAGAGACATCGGGCCTCCTGTCAAGCGCCATCAGAGGGTCGCAGGCTAGCGTGGCGTATGTGGGTTAGCGTGAGATAGGCGGCAGCACGACCAGCCGATCTACGATCCGGTAAACTTCGATTGGGGTGTCGTAGACGGCGGACAAGTTCTCGCCGGTCATCACCGCATCGGTCGGACCGGCGGCCAGCGGCTTGCCGCCGCGCATCAATACCGTATAGTCGGCGCCGTTGGATCGGGCAACAACATCAGGCCAGCCGATCCGGGCTAGAAGGTCAGTTGCCCGCCGTCGATCACCAACTGCGCGCCGGTAATAAAACCGGAATCCTCCGACGCCAGATAGGCTACGGCCGCGGCCACTTCGTCCGGTTCGCCAAACCGGTTCATGGGGATCTTCTTGACGTATTCTGTTGCCCAGGCAGGGTCGCTATAGGCAGGGTAGGTCAGCGGCGTCTTGATCAGGCCAGGACAGACGCTGTTGACCCGGATGTTGTATGGCCCCAACTCAATGGCCATCGTCATCGTCAGCCCGACCACGCCAAACTTGGATGCGTTGTAGTGCGCCAGCAGCGCCTCTCCTGCCAGCCCGTTGGTCGAAGCCAGATGCACAATACGCCCGGCGATGCCGCGCTCGACCATATGACGTGCGACGACCTGCGAACAGAGAAAGACGCCGGTCAGGTTGACGGCCAGCGTCTTGTGCCACCACTCGTCGGTGATCTCCAGAAAAGGCTCATTGTGCGCAATCCCGGCGATGGCGGCCAGCACGTCAACATGATCATAGGCGGCGAGGGCGGCTGCCAGCATGGCTTCGACTTCACTGCGCTGGCTCACATCCACCTGGACCGCTGTAGCCTCACCCCCCGCAGCACGAATGGCCGCCACTGTCTCAGTAGCTCCGGCGAGGTTGTGGTCTGCGACGACGACGGATGCCCCTTCGCTTGCCAATCGCCGGGCTGTCGCCGCACCAATGCCGCTGGCCGCGCCCGTCACAATCGCCACTTGACGGTCAAAACGTCGCATAGCTAATAGGCTCCTTATCCGCTAGAGAGTCAGTAAATAGCGGATAGCATACTGCAAAGGGGGCGGCTGAACAAGCGGCTATTGGTGACTCATCCAGGGCAGAAGCAGCATATGCATTGCGCTGGGTGCGCCGTGACTTGGAGAGGGAGAACAAGGACTGCTGCCAATGTCCTGAAAGGTCTGACCTTCTACTGGGATAAATTCCCACGCATAGCGGGTGGAGTGTAGGGTCAGCTTGAGCACGCCGCGAGCCGCGTTATCACGCACTTGGCTGTTAGGCTGGATTGTCTTAAAGGGGCGCAGACCGCTGCCGCCGGTGCCAGCTATAAACTGGCGAATCCCGCGCGCTGCGTCCACCTTGCCATCGGCATTCTGTGGCGCAAAACGCTCGTAGTCGTGGTCATGCCCGCTGAGCACCACATCTGCACCGTACTCATACAGTGCCTGCCACAACGGTTGTACACTCTCGTTGTTGCCATGCTTGCCGGAACTAAAGCGCGGGCGATGCCAGTACGCGAGGATACAATCGGTGGGATGCGCGGCCAGGTCACGGCGCAACCACTGAACTTGCGCCGAGTCCGGCCCCGTCTCAATCTCGCTGTTCAACGCAATGATATGCCAGTCGCCCAGGTCATAGGAATAGTACCCCTTACAGTCACTGGTGCAGTTGGTGTCCAACGGGGAAGCTGCCTCGCCAAAGTACTTGTAATAGCCGGAAGCGCCGGGCGTCATATAGTCGTGATTACCCGGTACAGGTTTGGTACGTGATTTATGGCGGCCCCAGGTCGGGGCATAGCAGTTGGTGAACTGCTCATCCGTTCCCTTGCTGTAGGCGTGATCGCCCAGGGTCAGGACTGTCCCTTCCAGCGCATCCAGCAACGCGGCCGTCTGCTTGGCGACTGCATTGGCGCTGCATGTGGCGATGTCCCCGGCGGCCAAGATGATCGGGAAGCGCAGGCCCGGCTCTGGCGCATCCGAATTGGACGATCCATGCTCCCGCCATCCCAGATCGGGCGCGGGGCCAGCATACGCCTGGGGGGGCATATTCAACACAGTCTCTCCCTTGTGGGCATACGACTTTGCCCCCTTGTCAATGGCCGGGCTGTCCGGTCGCAGTGCATAGTCGCCATCCAGCAAGGGCGCGGCGGAGACCGTCGTCTCGGCATCGACATGGCTTTGGCTGAAGTCCTGGCCGTTCTCCCAGAACAGGTTGTAGGCGACTATCGAATTGCCGTCCACATTCTTCAGGGCGATCTCGGAAGAACCGGCAAAGATGTTGTTGAGCGCGATCAGGTTGTCTCCCCCTGTGAGGGCATAGGGGTTGTCGAGAATCGTGTTGTTGTACACATAGATGCGCTCTGGAATGCTTGCTCCCCGAAAATCCTCTTGAGTATCCCCGTTATCCATCAACCCGATCCCGGCATCCGCATTCCCCTGGATCAGGTTCCGCTCAATATAAAAGACCCGATCCGTCAGGCCAGGGTAGTCGATCAGTTGGATACCGTCTTCGCCGTTGCCGGTGATGCGGTTGCCACGAATCTCAATCGTCAGCGGCGGCCCTTCATGGTCGTGCAGGCGGATCTCGATCCCGTCATCGCCATTGTTGGCGATGACGTTGTCCTCGATGACGCCAGAACTGGAATCGTCGAAATCTATCCCATCATCGTTGTTGTTCTCAAAGGTATTGCCCTTGATCAGCCCGCCGCCGCTGGTGCTGTCGATCCCATCTTTAGTGTTGCGAATACGGTTGTTGAGGATCGAGGCCTGCGCTCGCAGCGAGATCCCATCGATTCCATTTTGAATGGTGAACCCGATGATCTGCGTTCCCTCAGCACTCTCGTCGATCTCGATGATGGTGTCTTCACCCTGCCCATCCAGGACGGTCTGATTCACCCGCGCCGGGTCGCCAGTGGTATGGAACTCGGAAGCCAGCGTGATCCGCTTGCCCTTGATGACGACCGGCCCGCTGTAGGTTCCCGGCGCAACCAGGACGACATCGCCGCTCTGGGCTGCATCGATGGCAGCCTGGACGGTCGCATAATCTTGTGGAACCTGGCGAGTCGCCGTCTGCGCCCACCCTGGCCGGGCCGTGGCATAGACGAGTAGGATCGCTAACAAGAACGCAGCACCGAGTAAACGTGTTGAAATCAAGCCTTTGAACATATCCACCTCCGTTACCGTATTCTCGCATAGCGCCAGCCAAGCGGCTATGCTCGCCGGAGACATTTTCCCTACGATAGGGCTATTTTCCCCGGTTGCCACCGAAACAGCCGTTGTCCTGCCTGTCAGTGGCCCCATCAAACCCTTGCCTGTACAGACATCCACCCTGAGTACACGATGCCATCACACACAAATGGTCGAC
>CAZYQJ010000408.1:0-5464 GCA_964649925.1 uncultured Litorilinea sp. | reverse complement strand
TGCATTGAACGTCGGCGTCTCGGCCCCAAAGCCGCCAGTCTTAGCATACGTCGCCGTCACCGGAAACAGCAGCCCAGCCGCCATCAGCAGCGCCGATATCGTACCCAAGGCACGTGCAGCCATACGCCGCTCGCCCTTTATCCGCCATGCCGCGGCTACCGCATACGCACTCGCCAACCCCAATAGCAGCCATCCCTGATAATAGAACTTGAACACCGTATTCATGCGCGAGCCGAAGTGGTCTCTCAAAAACACAAACTCAGGCGCATAGACCAGCGCCAGCCCAATGGCCGCGACCATCAATACAAACACACGCGCCACAACGGATGGCCGCATCGTATCCGCACCCTGTACCGTCTCCACCAGCAGCCACAGCGTCACCGTCAGCGCAATCCCCACCACCAGGAACGTCCAAAACTGGCGGCTCCAGCGTTCGACCATAAACGGCGCATGGCTGGTCGCTTCCGGCGGCAGCGCCACGCCCGCCAACAGTTCCGCACCCGTCCCTGTGTTGAATGCCAGGAATGCTGACACACCCAGAAACAGAAGCGGCAGCCCAATCACGATCAACGCCGCTACGCCGAGCGTGCGCAAGCTGGTTCCACGCTGCGGCCACGCCATCACCAACAGTGCTGCGATGGCCGGGACAAACTGCCCAAACATGACCAAGAACTGGGGCAGCCGTGTCGGATTGAATAGGTTAGGCACAATGCCGCCTGCCTGGCTCTGTGCTGTTAGAAAATACGACAGATACAGCGCCAATGTTCCCACAATCAGCATAGCGCCAAACGCCAGCGCCCACTGCCACCATCGCCCAATCACCGCGCGCTGTCTCCACAACGCCACACCCAACGCGCCCACCAGCAGCGCCCAATACAAGGGAAAGTCCCAGGTGTTCAGGAAAATTAGCGAACCCGCCATCAGCGCGTACAGCCCTAGGCCAAGCCACCCCAGGGGTAGGGCCGTCTGCATCGAACGCCAGTCCGCCCCCGAGCGTAGGGCTGTCTGTGCCTGGCAGACATTCACAGCCAACAGGTTGAGTGCCAGGCCAATCACGGCCAGCACCACCGGCATCGCCAGCACATGCGGGTGGTTGTCCCCCAACACATAGCTGAACATGGGGAACTCGTCGATCACCTCCACATGCTCGCCGATCAGATTCACATCGCTGATCACCCGGCTGGATCGCCACCACCACCAATCCATGCCGATGTACCAGTTGCCGCTCTGCGCCGCCCGCTCAGGAAACCCGTTGACACGCACCAGGTTGGCGACCGCGCTCACATCCACGCCCCTGGCGTATAGCCACTCCAACACCACCATCAGATTGCCGATAAGCGCCACCGCCGCCACGCCGAGCAGCCCTCCGGCCATGCTCGCCGCCGAAATCCGGTAGGCCAGCCGCGTCCCTGCCGCCTCCAGCCGCCGGTCATAGCCGAGAGCCAGCAGATTAGTCACCACCCCGAAACAGCCGATCAAGAGCAGCCCAAACCAGGCGGCCTGACCCAATGTATACGAAATCTCCGGCGGCTGTCCTGCCAGGCGGCCCAACGTCGTCAAGAGCCAGTAGCCCAAATAGTAATAGCTGATCGGATACCCCGCGAGCCAGGCATCTTGCGGTGGATAGGTGGCATCCGTCCACAGGCTGTTCATAAACATCAAGTCCATCGGCTCTTCCGTGTGATTGGCGGCAGGGTCATACGCCCGCACCGTCGCCCACACCACAAAACCTGCTAAAAACAGCACTTCCACCGCCAGGACGCTGCGCCAGTTGCCCGCACTGCGTAGTTCAGCCAAATACGCACGCAGCGCATCGCGATCGACCGCCGCCGACAGCCCGGCCACGACCATCAACGCCAGCCATGCGCCGCCCACTTCATTGCGCCACAGCCCATAGCTGTAACCAAACCAGAAGACCACGCCGGTCAGCAAGACACCGGTGATCTTGGCAAACGCATAGCCGCGATCCGGCAGCGCGCCATAGAGCCGCAGCGCCAGCGGCAGCGCCGCCAACCCCGCGATCTGTACCACGATATACCATGCCAGCAACGCACCCATCGTCAACGATAAGCCTCTGTCAGCGTCCCCAGCGTGAACTCACTCACGACCGGCCCCACACCCATTAAGTCGGTCAGCGCCGCGCCTTGGCCGCTGCGCCACCCGACATCGGGCATCGGCAGCGCCGCCTGCGGCACATAGCTGTCCCCGGCCCTGGCGAGCCGCCCCGGCACAGCGTAGATTACCACGCCATCCTGATCGTAGATCACGCTCAGCGACCCCTGCGCCGCCATCTCCGCCAGCCTCTGCACCCCGTCCGGATGCAGATAACGCTCAAGCTGGCCCACATAGATCAGCGCCACCTCCAATTCGTCCAGGATCGCCTGCATCCGGCCCGCATCGGGCGTCGACCAGAACTCACGCAGCACCCCGTCACGCGCCCCCACCTGATCGCCGGAACGCTGCTCCGATTTGTGCATCCCCAGCAGCCCGCTCAACCCGGTCAGGCTCGCCACGCGTGTGCTTCCTGCCCGATAGTAATCTACCTCTGCTGTCTCGACAATCACCGGGTTGCCGCGCACATGATCCAGCAGCCACAGGATCGCCTGATGGTCGGAGGCCAGGTCAATCCGGTTGCTGTCGTCAGGCCAGGTGTAGCTCCCTTGCCGCATATAGTCCATTCCGTTGAGCGTGCCAAACGGGGGCTGCCACCCCGCCAAACGCTGGCTCAACCGCGCTGGTGTCCCCAGCACCACATACGCCAGACTCAACACCAGCAGCACAACGACAACTATCTGCCACACGCCAGGCCACACCCGCCCATGCAGCCACACCAGCCCACGCGGCATGGGCATCTGATCATCCCTTCGATCACGCCAGGTTGCGGCGTGCGGCAACATCGCCTGCGTGGTCGCCGCCCACAATCTCGGCAGCGCGATCGCTGCGGCCATCCCCCACAACACCCAAACCTGAATAAAGAACTTGAACAGGGTGTTCATCCGGTACCAGTCGCTGTCCTGCAAGAAGTCCTTGAGATAGACCACCTGTGTCCCAGCCAGGATCGCCAGCCCTGTCGTCGCCAGGATGCCAGCAAATGCCGCGCCTGCGTCCGCCTGTGTGCCGCGCCGCCACAGCGTCAACAGGCTCAGCCCCAACAGCGGCAGACACAGCGCCAGCACAGCCCGCCCCCAAACCAGCGCGCCCAGTGCAGCCAGCAGCGTCAGCGGAACCAGCCACACACCCGCCAAATAGCCAAAGGTCGGGCGGCGCACCAGGCGGCTGTGCAGATACCAGAAGCGCGGCAGCCGGTCAAAATAGCGAATCCCACCCCACAGAAACCGCTCCAATCCCGTCGGCTTCTGCCCGCGCTGCACAACCACCGGAACTGCATCCTCGACGGTGAGCGTGTCCAGATCATCCTCTGCCTCACCCTCAGCCATGATCAGTTCCGCCCGTGAATCCGCAGGCAGAGGTTCAACACACTTCCGCACCAAAGACCGGATCGGTCGCTGCGCCGCGCTGTAGACCACCCAACTCCCCACGACAAAGAGCAGAAATCCCCAGATCAACAGCCAGTCGCCTAGCGCATCCCCCTCGCGCACAAACCCAATGCCCGATGCCCCTACATTGACATAGTTGGCGAAAAACGGCCAGTAGATCAGCAGCGCGCCGCTCAAGTACAGCACCGCCGCGCCCGCAACCCGCCCCCAGCGAATGGCCGCGGTGGTGCGATATTCCGCCACCAGCAACGCAAGCACACCCAGCCCAAAATAGGTCGGCAACTCCCAAAGATTCACGCTGGCTAAGGTGCCAAGCAAAAATGCGCCCGCCAGCAACAACCACACCCCACGCCAGCCCCATCGCCGCCAAGATGTCTCGTAGCCTGCCACGACCGCTAGGATCACCGCCAGAAACAGCAGCGACAGCGGGATGCCGATCAGATGCGGGTGCAGGTCGGCAAACAGAAAACTCCAATAGGGAAACTCGTTGATGGTGTTCGGGATCACCCGGCTCGGCGCCCAGAAGTCATAGGGGGGCAGGCTGGCCTGCCCGCGCATTACCTGCACCAGCCCCGAAACCGCCTGCGCCAGTGTCGAGAGCAGCGGCAGCGCGCTCTGCACCTGGACTGTGCTGCGTTCGCTCAATGCCCGCACCACCTGGCCGATCCCGTCCAGATTGCCCAGCACCGCCACCGTCAACGGCGCAAGCAGGGCCGCGGCAAACCCGTCCCGCCAGCGCACCGCCGGGCGCGCCATCGCCCACACCGCATGCGCCAGCGCAAACGCATTGGCGACCGTCATCGCAAATAACATCGGGATCGCCAGGTTGAACGCCACCTCCGCATAGATACCCGTCAGCTTGACCAAATAGCCTACCAGGTAGATCCCAAAGTAATAGTAGTTGATGTACCCCCCTGCAAAATGCGGATCCAGCGGGGGGAAGGTCGGGCTGCGCAGCACGCCGTTAAGAAAGGCAAACTCCATGAATTTCTCGCCGCCATACCACGGCTGCCACAGGTCTGGGTTCGCCATCCGCACCAGTACAAACGCTAGAAACGCAAGCAGAAAGATCAGTTCGCCTGCGATCACAAGCCCCCCATGGCTGCGCACGAACTCGCCAAAGGCGCCTCGCTGCCGCCAGGCCGCAGCCCCGCCGATCAACGCCAGCAGCACCGCCACCAGCCAACTGTTCAACACCGTATTTTGCAGGATACCCAGACTGGCCGCCATCCACAACAGCCACCCGGCCAGCAGCCATCCAGCCGTCTTGCTGATCAGATAGCCGCCATCGCGCAGCGCGCCCGCCAGCGGAAAGACCAGCGGCCAGGCTGCCCAGCCCAGCAGCGTCACGACCAGCCACCAGACGCCGACCGCCAGCCACGGCGACTCGCTGGCTATCCGGTTCCAGCGGTAGTTATCCACCAGCGGCAGTTCCCCTGGCGGCACATCCAGCATCAAGTCATTGGCGGGAACCCCGGCCTCGGCGCCGTTTTCATCCCCGGCCAACAGCCCAATCACTGCGCTGACCATGCCGCGATCCGCGCTTGACGGGCTGCTGCCCAGCCCCAACACCTCCAGCAGCGGACTCAGCGGCGAATCCTTGCCCCGATGGTAGGGGATCGCCGTCTCCCATGTACCGCCTAACAACGCCTCATACTCGGCATCGCTCAAGTCGCGTACCTTGCGGAAGACCGTCACCTGCGGGTGGTCGTAGAGGCTCCAACTCTCGTCGGCGTGGCGGTCGTCAAACTCCCGCCCAAACAGCCGGGGGGGTGTGGTAAACTCCGCCGCCAACTCAAAACCAAGCCGCCCGTCCCACATCGCCTCATAGTAGAGGTTGGTCATAGGATAGCGTACCGTCAGTTCGTCCACGCTGACATAGATGCGCTTGGAGCTCAAGACTACGTAATCTGCCTGGCGCAGCACATCTTTGAGGATCTCGTACTTCTCGGCAGTATCTTCCTCGT
>CAZYQJ010000407.1:0-5485 GCA_964649925.1 uncultured Litorilinea sp. | reverse complement strand
TGCCCACGATCTGGTCGACAAAGCGTTTGGGGTCCGCGATCTGCATGGTGTATTGGCCGAAGGATCGCAGGCGCACCAGCCCCAGATCGGTATCGCGCAGGCTGATCGGTTGGGGTGTACCCCACTTCAGATCCGTGAACTCGCGCATGTTCACGAAGTAAACTTCCGCCGTAAAGATATTTTGCCCGCCCGTCGCCAGGCTGAGCAGCCCGGAAAGCAGCGGCAGGTTGGCGGTGGTGATGGTGTGACGGCCAGGAGGGAAGACATCCAGCGATTTGCCGTCGCGGTAGAAGATGGCGCGCTGGCTCTCGCGCACAATCACCTGGCTGCCCAGGCGGAAGTCGCCCGCCCCAATTTCGGGCACGCGCGCAACCAGTTCATTGGCTCCCTGGTTTGGGGCCTCAATAACATCAATAATCCTTGGCATGGTCAGTTCCTCTCTGAACAGAGAAAGGGCTTACGTTTCAGGGTGTTGCAGACCGGGTTCCACATCCGACCCATAGGTCGGATCGCTGAGCAAGTTGGGCGACAGCACGGCATCGTGACGCTTTGTGTAGAGGGTGTTCAACTCGCCGAGCAGGTCAAGCAGTTTGCGAACCGCATCCCCGATATCACCTTCCTGCGTGAGCGCGTTATTCAGGTTGCTGACAGCCATGCGTACATCGACCACTCGCTCGGCCAGGGCCGTGTCAAAACGGTGGAGTGCGTTGAGTTCCTCTTCACGAATCTTCACCGGGTCGAACAGCCCTGCGTAGCCATAACTGGCGGTCTTGATCCGGTCGATGAGGATTTGCAGCCGCTGGATGGCGTTATCGATGTTATCCATCCAGGCCAGCCCTTTGCCTTCCAAGAGGCGGCGCTGAACGTCGTACAGGCTTTGCTTGCTCTCCTCCAACTGGGCTGCGATCATCTCGCGTAGCCGTTTGTCGGCATCGCGGCGCAACTCCTTATCTACATACCCTCTGACCCCCGGCAGCCCTTTGAGCAGGCGCTCGATCGCGCCCATCCTCTCCTTGGCTGCATCCACAAATTGGTCTGACATCAAATCCTCCTGTTGAATGTAGAACGTGTTCAGCGTGCGCCTAAGCTTCTGCGGTCTCGGCTGCGGCCCGTTTGGTCAAAAAGACCTCGCTGCCACAGTACGGGCAGACAATCAAGCCCTTGCCTGCAAAGCGCAAATCACCGCCGCAATTAGGACACTTGCGGCTTCCCACCAGGTTCTGGCTCTCGACACTGTAGAGAACCCCTTTTTCCCAGTTGATGGCCCCGCTGAACAACTGCTTGCCGACCAGGCTGCGGATCATGTCTTTGACTGTGTCGGTCGGCTGCTGCAGTTCCGCCACCAGTTGGGGGATCGTCACCTGCCCCTGCGTCAAGACCATGTTGAGCAGCTTGCGCTCCTGCTGTACGACGTCGTATTGGGCCTTCTCCTCTTTGCCGGATCGAAACAGATAGACGCCCACCCCGAAGATCGGGGTCAACACGATCAACGCCAACAGGATGCCCAGGACTAAGCCGCCTGATGTGGTCTCGCTGGTTGCGAGCGCTGTGCCCGCCCAGGCCAGAAAGGCCACCAGCAGCACGGCGCTCCCGATCATCAACCCCAGCCCGACGATGCGCCCACCGCCTACCATACGCTCACCTCATTCTGTGTGTGTTCCGTCTCATTCAGTCTGCCCTGTGCCATGTGCTGCGTCGAAAATGGGCTGGCGTTTAGCGGAAGCCGCCGCCTCCGCCGCCGCCCCCACCGCCGCCAAAACTGCCGCCGCCGGAGAACCCGCCGCCCCCACTCCAACCGCCGCCTGACGACGAACTGGCAGGCCGGCTGGTCAGGGTCGAACTGGCGCTGCTCAACATCGCGCCCAAGCCCGCGCTCATGGCGCTGAGGCTGCTGCCCATGCCGCGGCTCATATCGCTGAGGCTGCCGCCAGGGCTGCCTCCTTCGCCACCGCCAGGCAGTGAACCGCCCGCCATGACTGGGCCGCCAGTGCCAGGGGTGCCATAGTAGCGCCGCCGGTACGGCCCATAGAGCGTGGGGTGAGGAATATACCAGCCCGGCGCGGGTGCGTCAATTGCTTCGAAGCGGCGCATATACTCCTGCTCCACGCCAAATGCGATGGCATAGGGCAGATAACGGTCCCAAATCTCCTTCTGCGCTTCCAGATCCGCGTACTTGTCGATGTTACGCAGGTAGGTGCTGAAGGCGCGCCAGCGTGCCGCTTCTTCAGCCCCGCGGTCGGTCTTGCGCGGCATGTAGCGGGCGAAGGCGATCAGGGCGAAGGCTGTGATGGCCAGCCCCACCCCCGGCGCAGGCCCAAAGGGAGTCAGGTCACTGACGACCCCGGTCAGCACAATGCCCACCGCAAAGGCGAGGATTATTGCACCGGCGCCCAGACAGCCAAACTGGTTCCGCACCGAGTTGGGGTTGGCCGGGAAAAAGCCCTGCCGCACCGTCTCTTCATAGATAGCGGATTTGATGCCCTCCACCTTGGTATAGAATTTGTTCTTCAAATCCGACAAGCGGACTTCATCTTTGCGTCCAAAGAGCGCGTCCAGCAGTTTTTGCTCGTAGGGCAGCAACTGCACGTCGTCGCGCTCGCGGCGGTAGATAAAGTCGCGGCCCATGCGCAGGAAACCTTCTTCCTGCACCTCGGTGATGCTAATCACCTTGCGCCGCGCCAGGTCCACCAGGGTGGCGACGATCTCCCTCATCTCCACCTGTTCGTCAATCAGGGTACCCGCCACGCCAGGGGCTAACGGGGTAGGGGGTTCGGGCAGATACTCGGCCACCAGTTCGACTGGCTTATCCCGCCCGACCCGATACCACAGCGCATAGACGCCCGCCGGTCCGCCTATGGCAAAGAGCACCCCAAGCGCCAAGAGCGCCAGGGATGCGATTGGCCCCCAGCGGTCACGAAGGGCTTGTTCGGCGGCGCGCTGTTCGGCCTGCGCATCCGCTGCGGCCTGCCACGGTTGGGCAACACCGTCTACGATATTGGGCGTGAACTCGACACGCACCTCAAATTCCTCGCCGGACTGGAGCCTGCTATCCAGCGAATAGAGGATCGCCTGGCTGCCCACCAGTTCGGCGGACGCCCGGTTGCGCGCGTCCGCTTCGTTGACATAGGCGGACCACTGCTGGATGGTTGCACCCTCCGGGACCACCACGCGCACCTGCCCGTTCAGCACGGGGAAGCCGCGGTCGCCATAGATCGCTTTCCACCAGAGTTGGTCGCCGCCCTCATAAAAGCGCAGCCCATCATGCACGGTGTAGCTCAGGGTAAAGGTGCGCGCCGCGTTGGACGTGGGGGGGAAAAACCATTCGATGATGTAGCTGCCGCCGCGCTCGTCCACCGTAAAGGTGTATAACTGCTCGCCACCCTGCGACTGGCGGTAGACATTGCCGTCCCCGTCGGTGACCGCCCAGTTGTCGGCATAACGGTAATTCTGGATCGGCAGTTCACGATAGCCTACGCTGAACGTGCCGCTGGTAAAGCGGATCGTCTGGTGTTCCTCCACGTCAAAGGTGCCGTCGGAGTTCACCTGAATATCCACGTTAAATTGTTCCCAGATAAGGGACTGATCTTGGGCATGGACCCCAGGGGAAGAAACCAGAGTAAGGGTAACCAGTAACAGAGCCAGCAGCCCTAGCCCTGCCCATCGTATATGAACACGCATATCGCCTCCACTCATCGATTACAGAAGAGTATCACGATAAGCTTCGCGCTCTGCTGCAATCATCACCTGACATTTTACCAACCTTTTAGCTGACCTTCAACTAAGCAGGGCAAGACCGGGGCATGGGCGCGACATAGCGGCCCCACGTTGTCGGCCTGCCGTGTCGCAATCCTGATCGGGGTGAGGGGGCGAGGATGCATCAATAATTGCCGATCAGGCCTGCTGTCCGGCAGTGGCGGCAGACAGGGGGCATGTGATTGTGGGATGGATTACGAGTCCGCGGGCGAATCCGCGTCCGGTTCGGTATCTGCTTCCGGGGTGGATTCCGCACCGGGGTCGGCCAGGAGCGAGGCAGCCCACAGCCGGTCGGCTTCGTTTTCTTCCAGCGGGGGCAGGTCTTTGAGGTCTGACAGCCCGAAATGCTGCATAAACATCTCGGTGACGCCGTAGAGGATGGGCCGCCCAACGCTTTCCAGCCGCCCGACTTCGGCAATCAGGCCGCGCTGCACCAGCGATCGCAGCACGCTGGCGCAGTCTACCCCGCGGATCGCTTCGATCTGGGCGCGCGTCACCGGCTGGCGATAGGCGACTATGGCCAGCGTCTCCAGCGCAGGGGGACTGAGGCGGGTCGTGGCGTCGAGGTTGAGAAACGCTTCGACATAGGGCGCGGCGGTGGGTGCGGTCACCAACTGCACCTTGCCGTTGAGCCATTGCAGCCGCAGCCCGCGCCCGCTGGTGCGGTAATGTTCGGCCAGGTTAGCCAGTTCGGCCTGCACCTCGGCCTCACTGACGTTGAGGCTGCGCGCAAGCTGCGCCGCAGTCACCGGCTCACTCGCCACAAACAGCACACTTTCCAGCACTACGCTCAGGCTGGGGGTGTCGTCAGTGGATGCGCCCGGATCGTCCTCTTGCGCGGGAGGGGGGGCGGCGGCCTCCACCGCGGCTGGAGGCGTATCCAGGGTGTCTGCCTCCGGCTCAGGCGCGACGGCTGCGCTGGGTTCGGCAGGGGCCGTGTCCACCGGATCCGGCGCTACCGGTTCCGACGCCGGTTCAGGGGTGTCCGGCCTTTGATCTTCCGGCGGTGATGGGGGCTGCGCAGGCTGCGGCTCTTCCCAGACCGTGGGAAAGCTGGGCTGCTCGGACTGTGCGAGGAGGGGTGCGTCACGCTGCGGTTGATCCGGTGAGGACGGGGCATCAGGCGTCTGGGCCGCGCCAAAAAGGGCGCGCAAACTGGTTAGGGTGGCTTGCAGGAGTTCTCGCCAAGTCATCGGTATCCCACGGTTTCGGCTTAGGCCCATTCGGGGTCAAAGGGGGCATAGCGCATATGGACATCCAACTTGCCCAGCTTAAGCCCCATTTCTTGTTCGATCAACTCGCGCGTCACGTCCACCACCTCATCGGTTTTCATGGGCACATCCACATCGGGCGCAGCCTCAATTTCAAGTTTGATGTCTACCGACCCGCCTTTGGATTTCACAATGGGCACGACGCTGATGATCTCGGCCAGTTGGTCGAGCTTCCAACTGAGGCGGCGGCTGATGCTGGCGGTATCGAGTTCGGCGGAACCGCCCTGCGCCGTGCGGATACGCACCCCGCGCCGCTGTCCTGTCCAGATTTCCACCCCAATCAAGATGCCAAAGACGATCAGCGCGCTGACGCCCACGGCGATCTGGCCGATCAAGAAGTTGCTCGGGTTGGCTGCTTGTGACGCGAGCAAATAGGCCTCGGCTTCGCCCAGCCATGTCTGCAATATGTCTATCGTCTGGAGGGGGATCACCGCGACCACGCCGATCAGGGCCATCAGCAG
>CAZYQJ010000406.1:955-5492 GCA_964649925.1 uncultured Litorilinea sp. | reverse complement strand
GCTGTGCGCCGATGGCCTCCGCCCGCTCATGCATAATGCTCAACCCCAGATGTTCTGGGGTCACCTTGTCCAGCACAAACCCGCGCCCGTCGTCGCACACGGTCAATTCGGCTCTGTCGCCGTCGCGCACCAGCCGCAGCGAAGCGTGCGAGGCGCGCGCATGTTTGGCGACATTGTTTAACGCTTCCTGGGCGACATGATAAAAGGCCACCTTGACATCGGGCGGCACCAGCGTATCGCCTTCGACCTCCAGCGTGATCGGCACACGGGCGCGTCCGGTGATGGCCTCGGTCAGTTGGCGCAGCAGTTCGCCGAGTTCGACCTCGATCAACGTGGCCGGGCGCAACTCCAACAGTAAGGTACGCATCTCAGCCAGCGCACCGCGCGTCAACTGGCGCAACTCCTCCAGACGCCGTTCGGCCTCGTCCAGGTTGCGCTGCCAGAGACGCGGCAGCACCTCAGCAATAATGCTAGCCGAAAACAGAGTTTGAGTCACGGAATCGTGCAAGTCGCGGGCAATGCGGCTGCGCTCGGCGGCCACAGCAGTGCGCTCCACCTGCGTTCGTAGCCGTGCGTTCTCGATAGCCAGCGCGGTCTGGTCGCCCACCGAGTAGGCCAGTTCAATCTCCTCCGCCGAAAAACGCCGCGGCTCGCGGTAATAGAGCATCAAACTGCCATAGGCTTCCTCTTTGATGACCAGCGGCACCGTCAATACAGCGTTGTAGTTGTTGTCCATCAGCCCCGGCCCATCGTCGCGCCGAACCGTCTTGCGCCTGGCGGTTTGGCGTTTGCTGGTCGAGATGCGTACACTGTCTTCACTTTGGACAACCTGCGGGCCGACTCCAGGCGGTTCAGCGCCCGCGACCGACGGGCCAGTGGTCACATCAAATCCGCCGGAGAGTGCCAGCGCATCGGCCCCATCACCGGCGACGAGCGGCAGCCCATGGCTGGCCTGCACGACGAGCGCACCCGGTTCATCCTCCATGCGGTAGATGACGCTGGCATCGGCGTGCAGCAACCGGCACGCCTGGGCCGCAATGTGATGCAGGATGACCTCTAGCGATTGGTTGGAGTTCAGTACGGCCAGGATGTCGCGCAGCCCGTCGGCCACCTCGCGGCGGCGTTCAATCTCGCGCGTGCGTTCTTCCACGCGCCGTTCCAGGACTTCTTCATTCTGCTTGCGGCGGGTGATATCGGTAACCGATGCCATGACCAGCAGGTCGTTGCCCACCGGAATAAAGCTCAGCCCGGCCTCTATCGGGAACTCGGTTCCGTCCTTGCGCCTCCCGGCCAGGTCCAGCCCTGACCCCATGGGGCGCACATGCGGGTCGTGACGAAAGCTGCTGCGGTGTTCTTGATGGTCAAACCGGAAGCGTTCCGGGATCAAGAGTTCGATGGGGCGACCTGTCAATTCATCCGGGCGGTAGCCGAATATCTCGCCCAGTTTCTCGTTTACATAGAGGATTTCCCCCACCCCGTTGACCATGACAATGGCAACCGGTGCGGATGAGAGCAGCAGGGCCAGTAACCCCTGGTCCGTGTCCGCCCCCAACTGGGCCAACAATGACCGCTCGCTAGGTGACGCGCCAGAAGCTGAAGTGTGTGGATGATTTGCAGACATTTGACTTTCTTTGGCTCAACTCATTTTTGTCTTAGTATAGCACAGCCCTGCGCTGCAAACTGCGACCCTGGTCACATTCGAAAAAGGGGAGTAGAGAGTGGGCAGCGGCGCTTTGCGCCCACTTCGTGAGAGGCAGTAGGGTGGAGAGTGGCGGACGCTGTTTCTGCCCCTGATCCCCGCTTATCAAGAAGGAATTCACGTATGCAACACCATGAAATGGTGGCATTAATCCAAAAGGGGGTGGATGCGCCAGGCGGCGTGTGGGCCGACCTCGGCGCTGGAACGGGAAATTTCACCTTCGCCCTGCGCGACCTGATCGGCCCCACAGGGGTTATCTATGCGGTGGACCGCGATGCCAGGGCATTGGCCGCACAGCGCACGCGCCTGGCGCATGCCCCAGAGGGCGCGGCGATCCACCTAGTTCAGGCTGACGTGGTAGCGCAGCCCCCGGAACTGCCGCCGCTGGACGGCATCCTCATGGCGAACCTGATCCACTTCGTGCGCGACCCGCTGGCGCTGCTGCGGCGGCTGCACGGCTGGCTGCACGACGATGGACGGCTGCTGGTCGTGGAATACGATCAGTCCACCCCGCTGCCCTGGGTTCCGTACCCTGTTCCGCTGGCACGGCTGGCTAAGTTGGCGCGTGAGGCAGGGTTTGGCCCGGCGATGCAGGTCGGGAGCCGCCGGTCACCCAGGGGCGGGCAGGCCATGTACGCGGCGCTGGCCCGTTGCGAACATCGCGTCGATCAGGCCAGCGCCGATCACTTGTAAGCGTTACACGGCAAATTGCTTAACTGGCGCTGCTGGTCAGCACCTTGATCTTGGGCCGATTCTTGCCCAGTTTGGGCAGCTTGAGCTTAGGCAGGCTCAGCTTAGGCACGTTCACCTTGATGCGCCGCCGCAACGGGGTGCGCCCACTGACTTTGGGCAGCCGGATCGTCAAGATGCCGTTTTCCAGTTGTGCGCTCGCCTGATCGGCGTTCACGCTGGCGGGCAGGCGCAAGGTGCGCCGCCACCCCGTAAAGGCACGTTCATACACAGTCCAGCCCTGGCGCTGCCGCCGGTCCTCACGCGCCTGTTCAGCGCGCATCGATAGCCACCCATCCTGTTCCTCGACCACGATCTGATCCGGCGAAACGCCAGGCATCTCGGCCCGAATCACCACCTCGCCGTCAGTCTCATACATCTCGACCGGCGTGGTGTCGCCTATCATCCTGTTGAATGTGGCAGACCAGGTTGACCAGGGTCTGAGATCCTCGATCAGGGGTGTGGTGAAAGTGAACGGCTCCGTCAACTGCCAAAGCCTGTCCATGGCATGTCGCATCCGTTGTATTTCCCGTACAGGGTCATAGGGTATCAACGCAGTCATCTTGCTACCTCCTCCAACAAAGCCCTCTAACAAAGGACGCCCTGGGGGTGCCTGCCAGGGCGTCCTCAAACTCAGTCAATTGACCGCTTATGCCGGTTGCGCCTCAATCACCTGGTCCGCAATCACCTTGTGGCCGTTGCTGCGGACGGCGATGCGTTTCGGCTTGGCCGCTTCCTCCTTGGGCAGACGCAGCGTCAGCACCCCGTTGTAGTAGTTGGCCTCGATTTGATCGCTGTTGACCGGCACGGGTAGCTGCAGGCTGCGGCAGAACTTGCCATACTGGCGCTCGCGCAGATGGAAGTGGCCCTCTTGATCAACCGGCTGAATCTCGCCCTGGATCGTCAGCACATTGTTGGCCAGGCGGATGTCCACGTTCTCCGGCGAGACGCCAGGGAGAACCGCTTCGACAATGAACTGGTCATCGGTCTCCCATACATCGGTCGCCGGCGTCCAGGTCATGTTGTCCCAACCGGCGCCGTCCGACTCCCAGCTCTGCATGACACGCAATGTGCTGGCCAGGAAACGGTTCATCTCATTTTGCATCCTAAACAGATCGCGAAATGGCTCCCAACGTATCAAGCTCGTCATAGCCAATCCCTCCTTTAGAGTCTACAAACATCCCTGCTTGCCTCTGAAGGAATTACAATGACCGCTTGTGTTGTAGCGGGCTGTTTACAATTTAACAGATAGCAAGTTTGTGTCTGAACGACGTTAACTTATTGTTAGTGATCTGTTAGAACCCGCGCCGCCGAATGATGCATTGGCGGCGCGGCTACAGGTTGACACACAGCAAACAGTCGAGTAAAGTAGCCACCCTACAAGCGCACTGGCTGGCACACAGAATCGAGGTTGGACGATGCTCTCCCTACTTTTCATGCTTCTGCTGTTGGTGATCGGCGGCTGGCTCGATGCGCGGTTGAACTGGCAGCAGGCAGGCGCTGCCAACCACCCCCACCGCTAACCACCCCCCTTTCACCACGCATCACAGGAGAGACCCTCATGGGCGCAGGACACTTTGCACTGGCCGCCGGGTTGAAGGCATGGACACCGCGCCTTCCCCTCTGGGCGCTGATCTTAAGCGCCTATCTGCTCGACGTGATCTTTGTCTTTCTCTTTGCCGCAGGCATCGAGAGCCTGGCCCAAGTCGATCCCGACAATCCGGGCTATGGCGGCGCGATCATCCAGGCCTACTATACCCACTCCCTCGTCGGGGCATTGCTCATCGCCGCGATGGCCGGTCTGCTGGCCGCGCGCTGGTGGGGACGCCGCGCCGCGTGGGTCGTGGCCGGACTGGTCTTTTCCCATTGGCTGCTTGACCTGATCGTGCATCGGCCCGACATGCCGATCCTGCCCGGCAATCTCGGCAACCTGCCGCTGCTCGGCTTCGGTCTCTGGCAAATCCCCGCAGCCAGCGCCGTGGTGGAGTTGGGGCTAGTCTTGGCGGGAGCCTATCTTTACTATCGCAGCGCCGCGCAGTTGCCCACCCCAGCAGGGGATACGCCTGCCAGCCAGCGGCGGCGTGTCGTGACGGCCAGCCTGACCGTAGC
>CAZYQJ010000406.1:0-945 GCA_964649925.1 uncultured Litorilinea sp. | reverse complement strand
CTGATCACCGACGTGCTTGGCCTCTGAGACGCACGCCTGCTTTGGATCGGGCTGTCTTTCAGGCATCCCAGGGCAGGGGCACGCCCAGCCGTGCGCTGGCCTTGCGCGCCGCCTCCTGTTCCATCTCACCGTAACGGATACCCTGACTGCGGTGCAAGACCATCCGCTCGGCCTCGACAGCCCCCGGCAGCAGGGCGCGGTCTGTGCCCGGCATGGGGGTGTAGGTCTCGCGGATATCGCGCGCCATGCGGTCGGTCTCGGCGCAAAAGATGGCTTCCGGCACGACCGAATCCACATGGATCGCCAGCACCATGCCGCCATTGCGCGCCCCCGGCCAGCGTTGCAGCGGCGCATCGGACACCGTAAAGCCGGTCAGCCCGCCCCCCATCAGGCTGGCGACCACGCCATAACCGATGCTCTTGAAAAAGGCTGCGGGGATCATCGAAAAGAGCGCCTCGTATTCCGGCCCGCGCTGGTCATCCGCCAGGATACAGGTCGCCGCGTCCAGCACCACCGGCTCTTCCTCGCCCGCGGGGATGGCAAAGCTGATCGGCGGGTTGCCAAAATAGCCCAACAGGGCATTGGGGTTGGGGCCGCCCCCGTCATTGCCATAGCGCCCCTGGTTGCGATAGCCCTGCACCGAAAAACCAATGCAGCCTTCTTCCATGCACATGCGCGTGTAGTGACCCGCCGAACCGTAATGGCCGATGGTTCGCACCAGCCCCATGCCGATCCCCACTGCCTTGGCCTTGGCGATCGCCTGTGTCGTCGCCTGCACCATCGGCAGGTAGCCCAGCGTGCCGTCGCCATCCAGCACCACCGCGGTAGGCGTTTCATGAATTTGGCGAATGTCGGGCTGCGGGTTAAGACGCCCCTCCTCGAAGGCCAGGCAGTAGTGGTTTACGGTACGCGTGCCGTGGCTGCGGACGCCGCGCAGGTCAGAAT
>CAZYQJ010000405.1:0-5493 GCA_964649925.1 uncultured Litorilinea sp. | reverse complement strand
GATGCAGGTTGCTCCGGCCAGTTCGGGCAAAAAGGCGTTGAACGATTCGACCACGACCCAACCCTGATAGTCGATCTGGCGCAGCGACGCCCAGACCGCCAGCCAGGGCACTTGGCCGGATCCCACAATGCCGCGGTCGTTCTCGCTGGCGTGGACATGGCGCAGGTGGCGCGCTCCCGCCACCAGGGCCGCGGGGGTGGACTTCTCCTCAATGTGCATGTGAAAGGTGTCGAGCAGAAGCCCCACCGCCGGGTGGTCAACTTCATCCATGAGTTGCACGCCTTGTTCGACGGTGTTGACAAAGTAGGTTTCGAAGCGGTTGAGCGGCTCTAGCGCCAGCGTCACGCCTGCAGCGGCGGCGATGTCACCCGCGGCGCGCAGGGCTGCGACGGCAGACGCCCACTCCTGCGCCGTGTAGCCGCGCCCGCGCAACTCGCCCACGGGCAGCGCCAGCGGGCCGCAGAGGATCTCTGCACCGAGGGTCTCAGCGCAGCGGATGACTTGGGCCAGGAAGTCCACGCCCGCATCGGCGGTCTCCGCGTCAACCAGACTCACCTGGGGTGGCGGCGAGGTGGAGACGGTGCAGGTCAGCCCGGCGTCGCGCAGGGCCGCCGCTGTCTCCTGGAGCGGGAAGCGATCCGGCGTGAAGATGGGCACTTCGACCGCATCATAACCTAGTTCGGCGATCCGGGGCAGGATCGCGCGTTCCTCTGGCCCGATCTGGCTGTTCCAGTTCAAGAGGTTGATGCCGAACCCACGCATGGTCTGCCTAGCCTTTCATGCCGGTGTTGAACTTCTGAGACCGGCGGCCTCAACGATCTGCTGGGCCAGGCGTTGGGTCGTCAATGCCTCCACCCCAGAGGCAAGCGGCTGGCTGCGTTGGCGTACACAGTCGAGGAAGTGGATCAACTCAGCGCGGAACCCTAGCCCTATCGCCTCGTCAGTTGGATACAAGGTGTTCGCCAGTTGCAGGATCGGTTCGTCGTCGAGCGTCCCGATCTCAAGGTGTTCTGGGGCCGGAGTCAAATCGGCAGCCAGGGCTTGGCTGAGCGGCGTTTCCTCACGCATAAAGCGCCGGATGCGGACCGGATACTCGATAATGGCTGTGGTTGTGTCGGCGAATACCTCATAACGTTCCACCCACTTGGCGCCGCCCGTGTTGCTGGCGAAGATGCCAATGCAGCCATTCACAAAGCGGATCAGCGCGGTGACGGTTTCCTGGCCGCTGTGGGGATCCGTGGCCGCGGTGACCTGCAGGTCGCTGACGGCGCTATCTGCCAGCCAGCGCAGCGTGTCCAGGGCATGGATGGGCGCTTCTATCAGCCAGTCCGGATCTACGCGTGCCATCGGTTTGGACTTTTCCGCCACAATCAACTGCGGGCGTGCCGACTGCAACATCTCTTTGGCGGCGCGCACCGTAGCTGCAAAGCGGCGGTTAAAGCCGACTGCCAGGGGCACACCCGCTTCTGTCGCGGCCAGGACAATCTCCTCAGCCTCTTCCAGACGGTAGGCGAGCGGCTTTTCGCAGAAGACGGGGATGGCGGCTTGCAGCAACTCGACGGCGGGTTCGGCGTGGTGCGGTGGGGGGGTAATGACAAGCGCTGCGTCCAGGTCGAGGCGGGCGCGCAGCAGGTCGCCGACGGTCGCGAAGGTCTGTTCAACGCCGTAGGCTGTGGCCGCACGCTGCAGGTTGCTGGCGTTGACATCGACCATCGCCACGACCTGGGCCTGGTCCGCCAGCCCGCGCAGATTGGGCAGGTGCTGCCAGTGGGCCATGCCGCCCACACCGACCACGGCCAGGCGCAAAGGGCTTCCAGCAGGTGAAGTGGGTTCCATGGTTTGTCTCCTTCCTCGGGATGAGCTAGGGTAGGCTTAGAGGGGCAAGGCCGCCAGCAACTGGCGCAACCCTTCGGTGGTCAGCCGGGTCGCTTCCGCCGGAGTCTTTCCAGGCGGCGCGTAGTGGGTCTCGATTGAGACCACCCCGCGATAGCCGTCATCGACCAGGGCTTGTAACTGGGGAGGGTAGTTCAATTCGCCGTCGCCGATGCGATCCCAGGCGGTCAGGCCGGACGCCGCGTCCACCACGCGCGCATCCTTCAGATGCACATGCGCCAGATAGGGCCGCACCGCCAGATAGCCGTCGGGATAGACGGGATCCTCGCCTGAGACAAAGGCATTGGCAGGGTCCCATACCACCTTCAGCCGATCCGAACCGACACGCTCGACAATCCGGCGCGTGTTCCAGCCGCTGTTCGCCCAACAGGACCGTACATTCTCCAGGCCCAGGGTGATATCCTCCTGTTCGGCGACGGCGCAGATCAGTTCAAAGCCCTTGCAGCTCTTATCTAGCGTGGCGTCGGGGATCTCGCCGCCGCGCGGGGGACGGGGCGAGGGGTTGCCCAACCCGACCATGTCGTCGCGGCGGAAAGAGAAGGTTCGCACTAGAGGCGCGTCAAAGAGACGTGCGATCTCGATACTGCGCCGCAACGCAGCCATCTCGGCCACAAAGTGCGGGTCAGCGGCGATCTCATGCAGGGCCAGGTGGCCTAGCTTGACCATTTTGAAGGTATCTGGGCCGACCATCACGACCTGCAGCCCGCTGTCGGCCAACAGGGCACGCACCGGCTCAAGTTCGGCGTCGCTGATGTCGGTTATGCGACGGTCCCAGAGCGAACCAAATTCCACGTGGGTCATCCCCAAAGATCGGGCTATGGGCAGCGCCACCGCGGGGTCTTCGTCGATCTCGCCAGCAACCACACCCAGTTGAAAGGGATAGGGCCAGGTGGCTGTCATCGCTTCAATTTCCTCTCTTTCTTGTGGATCATGCAGGTGGATGCAGATGGGGATCTGCCGGAGATGTCAAAGGGAGTTGCGGCGTCGTGCGCTATGATCAACCTTTGGTCCCCGTGAGCGCGATCCCTTGAATGAAGTAGCGCTGTCCTACGACGAAGATCGTGATGAGGGGCAGAATGGTGATCGTCGTACCGGCCATGAGCAGACCCCACTCGGTGAAGTGCATGTTCTGGAAGGTCTGTAGGCCAAGCTGCAAGGTGCGGGTGCGCTCGCTCATAGTGACCACAAGCGGCCAGGTGAAGTCATTCCATGCCCCCTGGAAGGCAAAGATGGCAAGCGTGGTCAGGGCTGGTTTCATGAGGGGCAGCATGATGCGCCAGAAGATGCCTGCCTCGCTGCCGCCGTCGATCCGCGCCGCGTCAGCCAGCTCACCGGGCAGACTAATCGCAAACTGGCGCATGAGGAAGATGCCAAAGGCACTGATCAAATTGGGCAGTGTCAGCCCCACCAGGCTGTCGATCAGCCCCTGGCCGCCAACCCCAAACAGGTTGTTGCCGCCCGCCAGCGGCCAATAGCGCAGAATGATAAAAAGGGGGATCAAGAGCATCTGAAACGGGATCATCATCGTCGCCAGCACCAGGACAAAGAGCAGGTTGCGGCCCGGAAAGGCCAGACGGGCGAAGGCGTAGCCCGCCATCGAGCAAAGCACGACCTGCCCCACCGTGCTGAAGACAGCGTAGATCAACGTGTTGAGTGTATAGACGGAAAAGTGAGCGCGCTGCCAGGCCTCTGTATAGTTGCGCCAGTTGAACTCGCGCGGGATCCACGTTGGCGGATACTCGAAGATCTGGTAATCGGGCTTGACCGACGTCGTGACCATCCACAAAAAGGGGATGATCATGACGAGGCTGGTAGCGGTTAAGACCAGGTAGAGCGCCAGGCGCGGCACCCCTTTGAGCCTGCGACCGGCGGCCGTTGACCCCTGGCTGTGGTGGCGCGTGCGGCGCGGCAGTGAGATTTCCATGCGTATCCTTTCCCCGCTCCGCTACCAATACTCCACATCACTGCGGAGGAAGGACCAGTTGATCATCGAGAGCACAAAGATGATCAAAAAGAGCACCAACGCCTGGGCCGCGCCATACCCCATCCGCAAGTACTTGAAGGCGTTGAGATAGATCTGGTGGACGATGGTCGTCGTGGCGTAGCCAGGGCCGCCCGCGGTCATGACAAAGACAGTGCCAAAGACCTGGAATGAACCGATGACCGATGTGACAAAGATGAAGAAGGTCGTGGGCTTGAGGAGCGGCAGCGTGACCGAGCGAAACTTCTGCCAGCCATTGGCCCCGTCGATCTCGGCGGCTTCGTAAAGGTGTTGGGGAATGCCCTGCAGCGCGGCCAAATAGATGATCATGCTGTAGCCCAGGCTGTGCCACACCCCTACCATCATGACCGAAGGGAGCGCTAAGCGCGTGTCCAAAAGCCATCGCTGGGGGGGCAGCCCGACAAGTGCCAGCAGACGGTTCAGGATCCCGACATCTGGCGTAAACATCCACATCCAAACCACAGCACTGGCGACGGTGGAGGTCACCACAGGCAGATAATAGGCGGTGCGAAAGAGGACGATGCCGCGGATCTGCTGGTTGAGCATCAGCGCCACTGACAGAGACAGGACCATGCCCGCAGGGACAACGCCCAGTGTATAGAGCGCCGTGTTGAGCAGCGCCCGATGAAAAACGTTGTCTTCGAGCATAATGGTGAAATTGGATAGCCCAGCCCACTCCGGCGCAGCGGTGAAAGTGTAGCGGGTGAAGCTCAGATAGCTCGCAAACACCATTGGCCCGACCGAGAAGACCAAAAAGAGCAGCATCGGAATCGTGACAAACAGGATCCCGGTGCGCCGCTGGTCGCGGGCCACAGGCCACAGCCGTTTGCGCTGCGGCCCTGGATGCGTGATTGGGGCGCTCACATCAAGATTCCTCGCTCGTGTCCCTCAACTCAGGAATCAAAGCCTCCTGGGGACAGGCGGTCTATCCCCAGGGGCTCGTCCAGGCGACTGGCGGCTATAGGGCCAGCAGCCGGTCTACGGTGGCGGCGGCATCGTTTAGCGCCTGCTCCGGCGTTTTATCGCCGACCAATGCGAGTTGGATTTCCGCCGTCAGCGAATTGAAGATCTCGGCCCAGTGGGTCGTCTGGGGCAGGTCAATGGTGTGTTCCAGCGCGGCGGACACCGGGGCGATGCGCGGGTCGGCCATCAATGCCTCGTCCTGCAACGCGCTGTTTGTGCTGGGCGGGCGGTAGACATCCTGCGCCCACTTCACCATCACCTCTGGCCGCATCCAGTATTCGATCAATTCCCAGGCTGCATCCTTATTCTCCGCCTGTGCCGGGATCATCAGGGCATCGGTCTGCGCCATCTGCACTTGCCCTTGCGGGCCAGCCGGGAGACCGGCAATGCCCCAATCTTCAAATTCTGGCCGCCAGCGGAGGATGCGGCGTGTGGCAGCAGGCACGTCGAAGAACATGCCTGCTTTGCCCGCGATGAATGGCTCGTTGACGGAATCCTCAAACTCGGTACCCCAACCGACCTCGGTCACTCTGTCCTCATGGACCAGGTTGACCAGGAAACGCAAGACCTCCTGGCCTTCCGTGCTGTGAAAGGCGGCTTGGCTGAGGTCTTCGCTGAGGAGTTGCCCGCCGTAG
>CAZYQJ010000404.1:2839-5509 GCA_964649925.1 uncultured Litorilinea sp. | reverse complement strand
CACGCATGATATCTTCAAGAGACCGCGCCATCCCTACACCCAATATCTGATCAAGTCCTTACCGGCGCTCGACGACAAAAGCGAACGGGTGAGCATTCCAGGGCGTCCCCCCGCGCTGGACAACCCGCCCACCGGCTGCCGGTTCCACCCGCGCTGTCCCCTGGCGATGGACATCTGTAAGACGACAGCCCCACCGCTAGAGACCGTCGCACCCAATCACCGAGTCGCCTGCTTCCTTGAAACTGGAAATGCAATCAATGCAACCAAGCTCTACAAAGAACCTGCTGCAGATCTCCAACCTTAGCAAGGTCTTTACGATCCGGCGTGGCCTGGCTACAATCAGATTTCAGGCAGTAGACCAGGCCAATATCGCCATTCAATCGGAAAAGCCCGAAATCTTCACCCTGGCGGGCGAAAGCGGCAGTGGTAAGACCACCCTGGCGCGCATGGTGCTCGGCCTGCAAGACCCAACCGGCGGAAACATCTACTATAAGGGGGTGGATGTCACCAAGATCAACCGCCGCCAACGCCGCCAATGGTTTATGCGCGAGGTCCAACCGATCTTCCAGGACCCATTTGCCACCTTTAGCCCGCTCAAAAAGGTGGAGAGCTATCTCTTTGAAACCGCCAAGCACTATGGCGACAAATCCTCCGACCGCGGCAAAACGCTCGTCGACGAAACCCTGACCAGCGTCGGGCTGTCGTTGCGCGAAGTCTCTGGGCGCTATCCCAACGAGCTATCGGGCGGGCAGATTCAGCGCATCTCCGTGGCGCGCGCACTGCTCACTGCACCTTCGCTGCTGGTCGCCGATGAACCTGTTTCCATGGTCGATGCGTCGCTGCGTATGTCCATTGTGAATCTCTTCAAAGACCTCAAGGAGCAGCGCAGCCTGAGCGTGTTGTATATCACACACGACCTCGCCACCGCATACTACCTGGCCGACCGTATCGCCATCATGCTGCGCGGCTGGATCGTCGAGTCAGGCCCGGTCGAGAAGGTATTGGGCAGCCCGCTTCACCCCTACACCCAGTTGCTCAAAGGCTCCATCCCCCTGGCCGACCCCGACAAACGCTGGGACGACAAGGCCGGTCTCGCCCCCATGGACATCGAAGAGTACACACGCGCCGGTTGTCGCTTTGCCGACCGCTGCCCCCATGTCATGGACATCTGTCGCAAACAGGTTCCCCCCGACGTCGAAGCCGAGGGGCGAACCGTGAAGTGCTTCCTTCACACTTCTGAAGTATCCTATGAGCCAGGGGTAACGGTTGAAGCTACCCACAGCTAACACTCAGCTAGATTCAGGAGCCTTCTACCATGCTTAAAGTCGCCGTGATTGGTATGGGAAACATCGGCAATACACACGCGCCCGTGTACAAGGCCGATCCACTCGCAGACCTGGTCGCCGTCTGCGACATTATCCCCGAACGCGCCGACAAAGCCGCCGAACGCTATGGCGCACGCGCTTACTACAGCGTCGAAGAGATGCTCAAGCATGAGCAGCTAGACGCGGTCAGCGTCACCACTGCCGGTGTTGAAAACGGTGGCGACCACTTTGAACCCGTCATGCAGTGTTTGGAGGCCGGGATCAACGTCCTCGGCGAAAAGCCCATCTCCAACGACATCGTCAAGGCGCGCCAGATGGTCGCCAAAGCCAAAGAGAAGAACGTCTATTTTGGCATCAACCTCAACCATCGCTTTGTCCCCCCAGCGGCGCGTGCCAAAAAATGGGTCGAAGAGGGCAGGCTTGGGGACCTGCTGTTGATCAACATGACCATGTGGATCAACAATCCCAACGAGACATCCCCCTGGTTTCACCTGCGCGCCCTGCATCCCCATTCGCTGGACATCATGCGCTACTTCTGCGGCGATGTGAAGCGCGTCCATGCCTTTCTGAACCGCGCCCCAGGCCGCGTCTGCTTCTCCAACGCCCAGATCAACCTGGAATTCGAGAACGGCGTGGTCGGCCATCTGTGCGGCAGCTATGATGCCCAGCCGCGCCACAACCTCGAACGCTGCGAAGTCATGGGTACAAAGGGCCGCTTTGTGTTGGATAACCTCTACCAGGAGTTGACCCTCTACCCCAAGGACAGCGACGAACTGACCGTCATCCGCAACAGTATCATGGGCGGATTGAGCGGTTTTAGTGCGACCTTTACCAATCGCATCCACCGCTGGCTGGAGCAGGTCAGCGCCGAAGTGCCCGACGAAGAACTGGAGGCTTCCGGACGCGAAGGGCTGGCCGTACAGGAGATCATCGAGGCCGCCATCCGTTCCTCCGAGTCGGGCCAGGCCGAACCGGTTCCTGCCAGCTAATTGCTTTGCCATCACCCCCTAGGGAGGCTAGACTCAAACTATGTTGCGCGTCTGTGTGATCGCCATGCCAGACTCTATAAGGCGGACCCGCTGGCCGAACTTGTCGCCGTCTGCGACTGGGACAAGGCCCGCGCCGATGCCGCCTCCGCCACGCATGGCGTACCCGCCTATTACGATGTCCAGGAAATGCTTGAACAGGTGCGCCCTGATGTGTGCAGTATCGCCACCGGCGGGCATGAGTACGGCAGCGAACATCACCTGCCCACCATGCAAGCCCTGGAATTCGGCTGTCATGTCCTGGGCGAAAAGCCTATCTCCAACGAAATCCCCGAGGCCGAAGAGATGGTGGCCAAGGC
>CAZYQJ010000404.1:0-2829 GCA_964649925.1 uncultured Litorilinea sp. | reverse complement strand
GAAGGGCGTCTGTTATGGCATCAACCTCAACCACCGCTTTACCCCCGCGGCCTTGCTCGCCAAACGCTGGCAAGAAGAAGATCGCCTGGGTCACCTGCTCTTTATGAACATGAGCATGTGGATCAAGAACCCGCGCGAGACATCGCCTTACTTCCAGATCAAGGCGCTGCATCCACATACGGTTGACATCATGCGCTACTTCTGCGGCGATATCGAAGCGGTTCAGTGCTTTGCCACCAAAGCACCAGGCCGCAAAATCTGGTCCACAGCCACCTTCAACATGCGCTTCAAAAACGGCGCAGTTGGCACGCTGACCGGAAGCTACGACATCGAGCGCGGCCATCCCATGGAGCGCTGCGAAGTGGCCGGGCTCAAGGGCCGCTTTGTCATCGAAGACATGTACCGCGAGGCGACGCTCTATCCTGCCGGGGACATGGAGAAACGGGTCTATACCAATCCAGTCTTCGGCGGTATGCGCGACTTCGAGGAGACCTTCGCCAACCGCATCCACAAGTTCTTGGAACAGGTTAGCGCGGGGGTCAGCCCCGATGAGATCGATGGATCGGGGGCAGATGGCCTGGCCGCGCAAAAGGTGCTGGCCGCCGCCATTGAATCGCTCAACAACGAGACGGTTGTCTACGTGAAGTAGTACCGTCATACTACACCGTCAAGTAACGTCTGAAGGAGACATCTACCGCTATGCCCACTCCACGACGTAGCCGGCGTTTGCCCAACATCGTGCTGCTAGGGATTGACTCGCTGCGCCGCGACCACATGAGTTGTTATGGCTATCACCGGCTCACCACGCCGCACATTGACCGCTTCGCCCAAGATGCCACGCTCTTCGAGGATACCTTTAGCGCGCACATCCCCACCACCAGCGCCTATGCCTCCATGCTGACCGGCATGGACGTCTTCAATACCCAGGTCGTGGCGCTGCGCCACAAGGGCGGGCTGCGCCCCGAAGTCAGCACCTTGGCGGAAATCCTCCGAGAAGAAGGCTACAACACCACCTGCGTCGGCTTCAGCGGCAACCCGAGTTCGCGCGGCTTTGACAAATATCTCGACTATGCCGGTTGGGGCAGTTGGAACGAGGGGCGTAGCCCCAAGGCGCAGAACCTCAACGAAGTCGCCCTGCCCGAACTCGACCGGCTTGCCAGGCAGCGCAAACCCTTCTTCCTCTTCTTGCGCCACATGGACCCCCATGCGCCCTACCTCCCCCCCGAACCCTATGAGCGCATGTTCTACCACGGCAACGAGACCGACCCCAAGAACAAATCGATGGAGCCGGTCATGAACTTCAAGCCCTTCCGTGACTTCTTCGCCTCCTGGATGCCGCCGGGGATCACTGACAAGGATTACGTCATCGCCCAATATGACGGTGCGGTCGCCTATATGGACGCTGCCATCCAGTCGATCTTCACTGCACTGGAGGCGCGCGGTCTGGTCGAAAACACCATCGTGGTCATCAACGGCGATCACGGCGAAACGCTCTACGACCACGAATGTTACTTCGACCATCACGGCATGTACGAGCCGACGCTGGTCGTCCCGCTCATCATCCGCTATCCGGGCGTCATGCCTGCCGGTCGCCGTGTCAAGGGCTACAACCAGCACAAAGACCTTGTGCCCACGCTGCTGGACATCGCCGGTATCACGCGGGAAGACATCCAGTTCGACGGGCAGAGCCTGATGAAGCTGGTACGTGGTGAAGTGGCGTCCTTTGATTCCGAGATGTATATCACCGAATGCACCTGGATGCGAAAACACGGTTGGCGCACGCCCGAATGGAAGTTGATCATCGCCCTCGAACCCGACTTCCACTTCAAGCCCGAAGTCGAACTGTATAACCTGGTGCAAGACCCGGAAGAAAACCACAACCTGGCCGAAAGCGAGCCGGAGGTGGTGGCGATGCTCAAGGCGCGCATGGAGGCCTGGATCGCCAAGCGTGAAGCCGAGACCGGGCTGTCCAACCCGATCCACCACCAGGGCGACTGGCACGGACATGAAGGTGTGGGCGCGTTCAAGAGTTCGCAGCAGGCCTATGATACGCTGCACATCGGCGACCCCAACCAGGCCGCCCGGCTTCAGTCTCGCTCGCGCGAATAAACCATGATCATCGACAGCCATTGTCATGCCTGGCTGCGCTGGCCCTATCAGCCCCCGGTCCCCGACCCGGAGACGCGCGGCCGCATCGAACAACTGATCTTTGAGATGGACCAGAACGGCGTGGATCGCGCCGTTCTGGTCTGCGCGCGCATTGACCACAACCCCGACAACAACGACTATATTGCCGAGCAGGTGCGCGCCCACCCCGACCGGCTGCACCAGTTCGCCGATGTAGACTGTTCCTGGTGGCCCACCTACCACACCCCCGGCGCAGCCGCACGGTTGGCGGAAGCCGCGGATACCCTGCCGATTGTGGGTTTCACCCATTACCTGAAACATGACGACGACGGCAGTTGGCTCTATTCGGATGAGGGGCTTGCCTTTTTTGGTGTGGCCGATGAGCGCAAGTTGATCGCCAGCATCGCCTGCCGTCCGCAGCAGCATGCTGCGCTGCGCCGCGTGGCCCAAGCGTTTCCCGAATTGCCCATCCTCGTCCATCACCTCGGCTCGGTCAAAGTGGACGAACCGCCTCCCCACCCCGGCCTGCGTGAAGTACTGGCCTCGGCGGCACTGCCGAACATCTATCTCAAGTTCTCCGGTTTCTACTACTTGACCGAAACCAAGTGGGACTTCCCCTACAGTGATACGATGTGGGTGGTACGCGCTCTCTATGAACACTTCGGCCCCTACCGCATGTGTTGGGGATCGGACTATCCCGTG
>CAZYQJ010000403.1:0-5510 GCA_964649925.1 uncultured Litorilinea sp. | reverse complement strand
TGGCGTGGATCGTGGTGAGCGAGCCGTCATGGCCGGTGTTCATCGCCTGGAGCATGTCCAGCGTCTCGCCGCTGCGACACTCGCCCACCACCACGCGGTCAGGACGCATACGCAGCGAGTTGACGACCAGTTCACGGATGCCGATGCGCCCCTTGCCTTCGATATTGGCCGGACGCGATTCCAGACGCACCACATGCGGCTGCTGCAACTGCAATTCGGCGGCATCCTCAATCGTGAGGATGCGCTCGTCGGCAGGGATAAAGCTGGAGAGGACGTTGAGCAGCGTCGTCTTGCCGGAACCTGTGCCGCCGCTGATGATGATGTTGAGCGCGGCGTGGACCGACGCCTGCAAGAACTGGGCAAACTCCGGCGTGAATGAACCGAAGTTGATCAGGTCGTCCACCTTGAGCGGGTCTTTTTTGAATTTGCGGATGGTAATGCATGGCCCGACCAGCGCCAGGGGCGGGATGATGGCGTTGACGCGCGATCCATCGGGCAGGCGCGCGTCGACCATCGGCGAGGACTCGTCGATGCGGCGGCCCAGCGGCGCGACGATGCGCTCGATGACGCGCAGCACATGGTTGTTGTCCACAAACTTGACATCCGTGAGCGTCAACTTGCCCTTTTGCTCGATATAGACCTGGTTTGGCCCATTGACCATGACCTCGCTGATATCGTCACGGTCGAGCAGCGGCTGGATCGGCCCATAGCCGAGGATGTCGGCCATGATCAAACCCATCATCTGCTCGCGCTCGACCCGGCTCACGACCAGGTTGGCATCGGCCAACGCCTTGGTGAAGATGGGATCCACCAGCCGTTTGAGTTCGCCCACATCCAGCGTGTCGGTGACCGATTTGATCTCGTTGACCAAAAACTGCTGCACCTCGCCGCGCACCTTCTGAAACTCCGGCGGCGGCGTGTAGCCCACCACGTTCGCCACAGCCGGTTGGGGTGGCGGCGGTACCGCCGGTTGGGCAGGTGCGTGGACAGGCGCGGCCGCAGGGGCCGGTGGATGGCCGTTCTGGCTCGGCGGCGCAGGGGTCACTGCAGGACGGTTGCGAAAGAGAGGCATGGGTCTATGTGTCCTTTCTACTTGATCCAGACCGGATCCCAATCTTCATAGAGATTGTTGCTGATGTTGCGCTGGTTCGAACCATCCTGGCCCATCACCCATACCTGGCGGCGACCCCCGCGGTTGCTATAGAACACGATCTGACCGCCATCCGGCGACCAGGAGGGGTGCTTGTCCCATTCCCACTCATTCCAGGTAATTTGGCGTTGGTCGCTGCCGTCGGCGCGCATGATCCAGATCTCATCGTTGTAGGTGTGGTTGCTCACAAAGGCAATGCTCTGCCCGTTGGGCGACCACACAGGGTCATATTCGTCCTCGTTGAAATTGGTAAGTGATACCATCCCCTGCCCATCGGCGGCGGCCACAAAGATGTTGACATCGCTGCGCCCATCCATGCTTTGCACAAAGACATGGCGGCTGCCATCCGGCGACCACTGCTCCTTTTCATAGAGCAGGCTAAACTGGCTGCGGATTGATTCCGGCGCAGGTTGAGCATTGCTGCCGTCGGGCTGCATGACAAAGATTGCCTCTGCGCCGTTGCGGTTGGTTCGAAATGCGATCCAGCCCTGAAAACTCGGCTCCGGGGTGGGCGTCGGTTCTGGCGTAGGTGTCGGTTCCGGGGCGAGCGGCGGGGTCACCGGCTGCGGTGCGACATAGACCGCTACCGGCTGCGGCGTGGGCGTGGGCGTGGGTGTCGCCGCCGCGGTAGCCTCTAGCCGTGACCTCGCCTCGCTGGTGTCGGCCACAGCCAACTCGGCGGCCAACTGATAGAGTTCCCGCGCATAGTCGGGTGACCCACCCGCCGCTGCCGTGTCGCCCAGGGTCAGATAGGTACGATAGAGTTGCTCGGCCAGCGCGCCGCCCAGGTAGCCGGGCGCTTGGTCATAGAGACCGCGCCAGGAGTTGACCGCGTCCAGCAGGTCTTCACTGCGGAGGGCGCGCTCCCCCTTAAAGTAGATGTCCAGTTGATCCAGCGCGGCGGCCGTCGCTTCGGGCTGTACTCCGGCTTTCTGCGCCTTCCGCAAATACGTGCGCGCCTCATCAGGACCTGCGCCTTCCGCCGGGGTGCGGGTGAGTAGATCCTGGGCGGCGTAGAAATAGGCCTCGCCTAGATGCGCCCCCAGTGTTTCGGGTTGGTAATCCACTGCCTGCGCGGCCACCTGCTCATAGAGGTGAACAGCCTCCAGCCAGCGGTGTTGGGCAAACGCCTTCTCCGCCTGATCATAGAGATCGGCCACTTGGTTCATGGTGTGCAGCCGGTTGATCTGCGCATCCACATCCCGAAAGGCCGGGGAAAGCCGCTGAATGCCCAACAGCATGTTGAGCGCGCGCGGCAAGTTGCCTGTGTTTGCGACCTTCATCGCCAGATCATAGGTAACGGCCAGGTTTGCCTGGCGGCGCGCCTCTTCCATCCCCTGGCGTGCAGGCGAAAAGTTGGGGTCGCGCTCCAGCACAGTGGCATAGAGTCTTCTGGCCTCGTCATAATTACCGGCCTGAAGCAGTTCGGTCGCTTCGTCTACCAGCGACTGGTTGGCGCGCGCCATCGCCATCACCTGGCGCGATGGGGCGACAAAACTCTGATAAAAGAGCACCCCGCTGACAAACAGGGCCAACACCAGCACAAAGGGCAGCGAACGCCGCAGCAGCCAGGCCTGGCCCACCGTCAGCCGCCTGCCCTTGATCTTGCCTGTCCACTGCACCATCAGGTCGGCCTTGAGCGTGGCCTCCTCCAACATAGGCTCCAGGAAGTGGGCCTCGGGGTAGTCAGCGCGCAGCGCCCTGAGCGTCTCCGCCACCTGGGGCCATGCGCCATACTGCATCCCCTGTTGCAAGGCGATAAAGCGCGGGTCCAGCATACAGGCCTTGCCCGCAGCCTGCGGCGAATCGACCGGCGCAGGATCTTCCGCTGGCGCAACCTCTGCCGCCGCAATGCCTAAGACCCTGCTGCTGGACTCAGGGCTGGGGGCAGATTGGGCCGGAAAGAGCGCTTCATCCTCCTGCGCCGGGGACGCAAAGGGGGACGGATCGGCAAACGGCGCTTCGTGCCCGTTGTTACTGTGTAAATCATGCGGGAACGTCATGAGTCTCTTCTTCGTAAGAGGCCCTTTGCATCAGGCCTCCCTCCATGGGACAGTAAAGCCACCACTGTCTAGAACGCGTTCATCAGGCGCGGGATCGCAGGCCCCAACAGGACGGCAAACAGCGCGGGAAAGACAAACAGCACCAACGGGATCAACATCTTGATAGGAGCCTTGCCCGCCTCTTCTTCAGCGCGCTGGCGGCGCTGCACACGCATCTGCACCGACTGCGTTGCCAACACATTGCGGATGGCAACACCCAACTTGTCTGCCTGCACCAGAACGGCAACAAAACCGGCCACATCAGCCACCTGGGTACGTTCCGCCAGGTGGCGCAGGGCATCGGCGCGTGAGACGCCGACGCGGATCTCGCTGATGACCCGCCGCATCTCCAGCGCAAGATCGTTGTTGGACTGATACGCCACCTTTTGGATCGCGGCCTCAAACCCCAGCCCGGCGTCTACGCAGATCGACATCATGTCCAACATGTCGGGCAGGGCGCGTGCAATAGCCTTCTGGCGTGCCTGCACCTTGCTTTTGAGCCACATGTTGGGCAGGTAAAGACCGGCGATAAACCCGCCCAGGGTCATCGCCGCGGTGATATGGCCCGGCTGCTTTCCTACGGACGTGGTGAAGAGTAAGACGCCCAGGCTGGCCCCGGCGAGAAAACGCAGCCCCAAAAAGTCGGTGACCGTCAGCCCGCCCGGCAGCCCGGCGATGATCAGGTTCTGCTGGACTTGGGCGATGCTGCGCGCCGGGGTCAAGGCGCGGCCCAAACCATAGAGTTGGCGCAGCAGCGGTCGCAGCACACGTTCAGTCCAGGGACGGCGCAGCGTCATCTGGCGCAGGTCCGGCGCCGCGCCGCGCGTCACGCTGGCGGCCACCGTCGATACCTTGCGCTGCTGCGCTGCCGTGCGTAGGGCGGCCACGACCATCAGCACACAGCCAGCACTGAGTAAGGCAATGAGAACCGGTGTCGATAGAGGCATGGTGCGTCTCCGTTCCTATCCGTCGAGTCTAGACATCAATGGTGGTCACACGGCGCATGACCACGTTGCCGACGATGACCATAAAGGTTGCGCCAACCGGGATCGCCAGGATCCACCCGGGCTGAAAAAGCGCCATGATATACTCCGGATTGATGACCATGAGAATGACCGCCACAATAAAGGGCATGCCGGTCAACAGCGAGCCGGTCATGCGCTGCTGCGAGGTGATGGCGCGGATTTGGCCTTTGAGTTGGATGCGGTCGCGGATGGTCTTGGAGATGATCTCCAGCACATCGGCCAGGCTGCCGCCAACTTCGTTCTGAATATGCACAGCCGTCACCATCATCGCCAGGTCGTCATTCTGCATCCGCTCGACCAGGTGATCCAGCGCATCGCCGATGCTGTAGCCCAGGGCGGTTTCGCGCACCACGCGGCCAAACTCACTCGATATCGGTTCAGGCATCTCTTTCTCGACCACAGAAACCGCATAGAGCAGCCCATACCCGGCGCGCAGGGAGCCGATTAACATGGTAAGCATATCGGGCAGTTGATCGGCGAAGGCCTTGGCGCGCTTCGCCTGCTTGCGGCTCAGATAAATCCCGGGGATCATCCACCCGACGACCGAGAGCGCCAGCCCGCTGATCGCCATCCCGGAGATCAGCCACCCCACCACAAATGCGCCCAGGGTCACGCCGAAGCGCATCAGCAAAAACTCGCCCACCGATTGGCTGCTGTCAGCGGCGACCAGTTGGCGTTCGATGCGCTCGGCAAAGGACATCCGGCTCAGCCGTTTGTTGACCCGGTCGGCCAGCGCGCCATGACTGCCTTGTTCGGCGGCCACAGGTTTCATGGATTCGGCCATGCGCTGCTCCACGTCCCGCGTCCAGCCCAGCCAGCGATAGAAGCCGACCATCGCCGCGTAGATGGCCGTCATGACCAGTATCGAGATAAGCGTGATCCAACTCATTGTGCGTGACCCCTCGTCAACCTGCGCGTGTCGTACGAATGCTTATGCCGCCAGCCGCAGCAGATAATCCGCATACCAGGCCCACAGCGACTGGCCCCAGAAGAGCGCCGTCCATGCGCCCACCACCAGATAGGGGGCATAGGCCATGGTGGCGCGGCGGTCAAAGCGTGTGATGCCCAACAGCACCAACGCCGCCACCCCTCCGGCAAAGATGCCCACCACCAAGGCGACCAGCACGCCGCCCAGCCCGGTCGCCAGACCGATCACGCCCGCCAGCTTGACATCCCCCATGCCCATGCCGCCAGGCCGCAGCCGCGCCAGCAGCAAAAATAGGCCAAAGCCTATCGCCGCGCCCGACAGCGCCGAAGCAGGCGTGGGCGCTTGCAGCAGCAGGCTGACGCCCA
>CAZYQJ010000402.1:4098-5529 GCA_964649925.1 uncultured Litorilinea sp. | reverse complement strand
AACATCAGGCCCTGGTCTTCGGGGTGTGGTGGTGGCTGGCAGCGCCTATTTTGGTCGCGATGATCTTGTTCCTGGGACTCTATCTCTTCTTCTCAAGCGTCAACGAGTTTATCGATCCCAGAACGCGTTTACGACGGATTGGAGCATAAGCCATGACTTTGTTAGAGATGAAGGATGTGCGGGCGTATTACCGCACCGAAGCCTATGGCATCTCCAGGTCGGTGCGCGCGGTTGATGGGGTTTCGCTAGAGTTGTACGAGAATGAGATCTATGGGGTCGCGGGGGAGTCGAGCTGCGGCAAGACGACGCTGATCAAGGTGATCTCCGGCACGGTCAAGCCGCCGCTTCGCTTTGAGAGCGGCAGTGTCATCTACAACTTCAACGGCACTCAGATTGATATGGTGAAGGCCGATCCGGATGATCTGCGCGAGAATGTGCGTTGGAAGGAGATCTCCTATGTCATGCAGGGGTCGATGAGCGTCCTCAACCCGGTGCGGAAGATCATCCGCACGTTTGAAGACATCGTCGGGACGCATGAGGGGATCCCCAACAGACAGCGTTTTCTGGAAGAGACGCGCGATCATGTGCGGAGGCTAGGGCTTCCGGCGGATGTGCTGAACCTCTATCCGCACCAGCTTTCGGGCGGGATGCGGCAGCGTGTGGCGATTGCGTTAGCGACGGTGTTTCAGCCCAGTTTGGTGATCGCCGACGAGCCGACGACGGCGCTCGACGTCGTCGTGCAGCGCGGCGTGCTGCACATGCTCAAAGATATTCAAGAACAAAGCGGCAACACGGTGTTGCTGGTCACCCATGATCTCGCCGTTCATGCGAATGTGGCTGACCGCGTGGCGATCATGTATGCTGGGCGGCTTGTGGAGGAAGCCCCGACACGGTCGATCTTCCAGGCCCCGCTTCACCCCTATACGCAGCACTTGATCCAGTCGCTGCCTGTGATCGGCGATAAGTCGGAAAAGGCCAGTCTGGGGGGCGCTCCGCCGAACCTGGCGAACCCGCCGAGCGGCTGTCGTTTTCACCCACGATGCCCCTATGTGATGGATAAGTGCCGGACAGTGGTTCCGGAGATGCAGTTGGTGACCGATCGCCACCGCGTGGCCTGTCATTTGGTCACAGAAGGTCCTGCTATCGAGCTGCCTGCGATGGAGGTCTCTGCATGAGTACGAACGGCAAACTGCTGGATGTTCAGCATGTGACGGTGGCGTTTCAGATCGGTTCGCTGCTTGGCGGCAGCAAGCTGTTGGCTGTCAACGACATTTCCTTCTCGATTGATGCCGACCGGCCCGAGATCTTCACGCTGGCCGGTGAGAGCGGCAGCGGCAAGACGACGCTGTCACGGCTGTTGCTGCACGATCTTGACCCGACCGAGGGGACAGTCTCCTTCGAGGGGCGCGACGTGACAACGATCAAGAGCCG
>CAZYQJ010000402.1:0-4088 GCA_964649925.1 uncultured Litorilinea sp. | reverse complement strand
CCGCAAAGATTTCATGGAGTTTATGAAGAAGGTGCAGCCGGTCTTTCAGAACCCGTTTGAGACCTTCAGTCCGCTGCGCCGCGTGGAGGAGTATCTCTTTGATACGGCCATCAACTTTGGACGGGCCAAGAACCGTCGCGCTGCTGCTGCGGTGGTGGACGAGGCGCTCCACCAGGTCGGGCTGTCTCTGGAAGAGGTAAGCAAACGCTATCCGCATGAGCTATCTGGCGGGCAGATCCAGCGCGTGTCGGTGGCGCGGGCGTTGATCCCGCAGCCGCGGCTGATTTTGGCTGATGAACCGGTGTCGATGGTAGACGCATCGCTGCGGATGGCGATTGTCAATGTCTTCAAGAAACTGCGCGATGAACAGAATGTCAGCGTGATCTACATCACGCATGACTTGGCTACGGCCTACTATATCAGCGACCGGATCGCGATCATGCTGCGCGGCATGGTGGTAGAGTCCGGGCCGGTCGAGGCCGTGCTGGATAGGCCGCTGCATCCGTATACACAACTGCTCCAGGAGTCGGTTCCCAAGCCCGCGGCTGAGGAACGTGAGACCTGGGCGCAGCATATTGAACTGGGCACGCTGGAAGCCCGCGAATACGCTCGCGTCGGCTGTAAGTATGCCGGGCGCTGCCCCCATGTGATGGACATCTGCCGCCAGGCAGACCCCCCCGACGTTTTTGTGGATGGCCGAACCGTCAAGTGTTATCTGTATGAAGACGGGCAGGATGTGGTGAGTAGTATGGCGGCCGCGCGTACGCAAGAATCGGTGCGCGCCGCCCGTGAGACAGAACAGGGCGTTACCCCGGCCCCAACACAGAATTTGGGATAATGATGAACGAACTGACGCTGGATGTGAAACTCGCCAAGACCAAGATTGACCGCAATATTTACGGTCATTTTGCCGAGCATTTGGGACGCTGTATTTATGAAGGGATCTGGGTTGGCGAGGATTCCTCGATTCCAAACGTGCGCGGGATCCGCCAGGACGTGGTGGAAGCGCTGCGCAAGATCAAGATACCGGTGCTGCGCTGGCCGGGCGGTTGTTTTGCCGACGAATATCATTGGATGGACGGCATTGGGCCGCGTGAACAGCGCCCGACGATGATCAATACGCACTGGGGCGGTGTGGTGGAAAACAACCACTTCGGTACCCATGAGTTCATGGAACTGTGCAGCCAACTCGAGTGCGAGCCCTATATCTGCGGCAATGTAGGCAGCGGAACCGTTCAGGAAATGTCGCAGTGGGTCGAATATATGACCTTCGACGGCAAAAGCCCGATGACGGATCTGCGGCGGGCCAACGGTCGCGAGGAGCCGTGGAAGGTCAAGTACTTTGGCGTCGGCAATGAGAACTGGGGCTGTGGCGGGCGCATGACGCCTGAATACTACGCCGATCTCTACCGGCGCTACGGTCTCTATGCGCGCAACTATGGCGACAACAAGCTGTACCGGATCGCCTGTGGCGCTAGCGGCGACGACTATCACTGGACCGAAGTCATGATGGAGAAGACCGGGCATGACAAACTGCGCGGCGGCCCTTACATGGACGGTCTGGCGATCCACTACTACACGTCGGTGCGACGGCTGCCTGATGGTTCGCGCGAAGGGTCGGCTACAGTCTTTGACGAGGCCGGGTGGATCGATATCCTGGCGAAGGGGTTGTTCATGGATGAATTGGTGCGTAAGCACTCGACCATCATGGACAAGTATGACCCTGACAAGAAGGTGGCGTTGATCGTGGATGAGTGGGGAACCTGGTTTGCCGTGGAGCCGGGGACACACCCGCGATTCCTCTACCAGCAGAACACGATGCGTGATGCGCTTGTCGCGGCGACGACCTTCGATATCTTTAACAAGCACTGTGACCGGGTGCGGATGACGAACATTGCCCATACAGTGAACGTGCTTCAGGCGATGGTGTTGACTGATGGGCCGAAGATGGTGCTGACCCCCAGCTACCATGTCTTCGAAATGTATTCCGTCCATCAGGACGCGACGATGGTCCCGGTGGATGTGCAGAGTGAAGCGTACGAATACAATGGGATCAGCATTCCCGCGATTTCGGCTTCGGCATCGGTGGATGGCGAAGGCAAGCTCAACCTGACGTTGAGCAACGCCAACCCGCACAAGGATGTGACGCTAAAGGCGTATGTGCGCGGGTTTGCGGGCAGCCAAGTCAAGGGGCGTGTGCTGCAAGGCAGCGTGATGAATGCGCACAACACCTTTGATCAGCCCAATGCCGTCGCGCCGAAAGCGTTCGACCAGGCCAAGTTGAACGCCGATGGCTTGGAGATCACAGTGCCGAAGATGTCCGTTGTGGCGGTGCAAGTCCAGTAGCTTTCTGCTATCCGGGCACAGACATTTGGGTTGCCTTCATTGTTAGTCGAACCGGCGCAGGTTCTACAGCCTGCGCCGGTTTGTTATTGGTGCGGGCGTGATGCCGTATGCGGCGTGCCAAACGCTATACCTGGCCGGGGTGGTCAGCGATATGGTTATGCCATTTTTGGCAATCGTGATCCGGATGTGGCGCGCAAGGGGTTAGGAGTGTTCGACTTTCGTCAATTCCGAAACAACGACCTTACTACGATTGTTGCAGGAGGAAAAGTACATCAATTTACGGTAGATTCGGTTTGAGAGTTTGCCTACAATGAGACGACGCAAGCAAGCGTCATCGATCCGCTTTTCGATAGGACGCATAGGGATGTTGTGATGTCACATGCAGATGATGTAGAGTGCCGAAATCGATGCCACGGACAAGAACTGGTTGCCGGAAAGAGGCTGCGGAGTTTGATCCCTGTCTTGGATGTCCGAGACGTGGATGCCTCTATCGAGTTCTACTGTGAAGTACTTGGGTTTGTGTTACACGATAAGGTTGAATGGGGCGGGCGCACCGAATGGGCTGTGCTGCGGAGCGAGAATGTGCAACTGATGTTGTGCGCCAGCCAAAACGAAGACGTCGACGAGGACAGCAGCCTGAATGAAGGCGTCTTTTTCTTATATCACGATAACCCTGAGTCGCTACTTGTCTGTTTGGGCGCAAAAGGATACACCAACCCTGCGGGTCTGCTCCAGACGAATGCGGGGATGCATGACTTCTTTCTGCGCGACCCAGACGGGTATGTGCTTTGGTTTAGCCGCAAGCCATTGACGCCCGGCCAGAGCGAATCCGCCGCCTAATCGATCCGTGGTATGGCTGCCGGGTAGCGCATCTACCCCGGTGGTTGCACCTGATCGACAAGGGCGATCGTGTGTTTGATCTCATCCGCGTTGATCGTGTGACCCATCCCAGGATAGATTTGCGTGGTGACGTTGGCACCCAGGCTGGTAAGCACCTGAGCCGTCTCATGCACACGCGTGAGGGGGATATGGGCATCCACATCGCTGCATCCTAGAAATACTGGCGTGCCTTCCAGCGAGGTTGTGTCATTGCGCGGGCTGCCTGGCGACCCAATCAGCCCCCCGCTGAGGACGACAACGCCTCCGAATCTGCCGCCATGCCGCACGGCGAACTCCACGGCGAGACAAGCCCCCTGTGAAAAGCCGAGCAGGATTGTGCGTTCCTGTGGAATCCCCGCGTGCTGCACTGTTTCCAATGTACTGCGCATGACGCCGAGCGCCGAACTCAGGTGCGGTTCGTTCTGTTCCAACGGCGCTAGAAAAGGATAGGGATACCAGGTGTTGCCTGTGGCTTGCGGCGCGAGGTAGGTAAGATCGTCCCTGCCAAACTCGCCTGCCAGTGAGAGGATGCTTTCTGCTGTAGCGCCCCGGCCATGAACCATGATCATGACGAGCGGCGCGCGGCCCAGTGGCTGGCCCATCTGGATAACCGGCGCGCCGCGGTGCGGATCATCGGGCAAGGCGCGGCTCATGACGCCATCTCCCCGCTGCGGACAATGGCTGGCAGCCGGGCTTCAATGTCGGCGCGCTGCGGTTCCAGCCATGGCGGGAGTTTTAGCGAAGTCCCCAGAGATTCAGGTGATTCGTCGATCAAGAAACTGGGCAGGTCGGGTGCCAACTCAAAGAGTACCCCTCCCGGTTCGCGGAAATAGATGGAGTGGAAGTATTGACGGTCGCGTACG
>CAZYQJ010000401.1:0-5532 GCA_964649925.1 uncultured Litorilinea sp. | reverse complement strand
CGCATGGGCCAGATGACGTTGAGCAGCATACCGCTGTAGGCCAGATAGGTTCCCACGGTGATCGTGCCGTCAATCGCCATCATGGCGCCGACGGCATAGCCGCCGATCATCTGGATGCCGCACAGCACGTCCGAGAAGGGCCAGTAGAGCGAGTGCATGAGCAGCAGCTGCTTGCCGCGGATATACTTGCCCATGTTGGCCTCTTCGAACTTGTTTTCCTCATAGCTCTGGCGGGCAAATGCCTTGACCACGCGCACGCCGCTGAGGTTCTCTTGCAGCGCGGTCGTCAACACCGCTTCTTGCTCCTGGTAGCGTTCATACGCCTGAGAGACCAGGCGGAAGAAGTAGACGGACAGCGCCAGGATGAGCGGGATGACGATCACTGAGATCCAGGCCAGCCGGGCATTGAGCCAGTAGATGACGAGAAAGTTCACCACGAACAGAAAGAGAATGCGCCCGCTTTCGATGACCTGGTTGGCAAAGAAGCGACGCAGTGCATCTACATCAGAGGTCACGCGCTGAACCAACTCGCCGGTCTGCATCTCGTCGTGATAGGCAAAGGACAGCCGCTGGATGTGATCCAGCAAATAGTTGCGCAGCCGCTGGACAATCCCCTCGGCGGTATGGGCCGCCAGGGTCCCGCTGAGGAAGGTAAACCCACCCTGGGTCAGCGCCAAGCCGATAAAGGCGGCAACGATCATCCAGAGTGCATAGGTACGATCCCCCTGATTCAGGTAGCTATCGACGAAGTACTGGATGAGCAGTAGCGAGGAGGTGCGTGCGATGGTCGCCACACCGAGGCTCATCCCTGCGCCAAAATAGGGCAGGCGAAAGCCGTGCATCAGCCGCCAGAGGCCCGTCAGCCGCCCGCTCTGGGCGACCGGTTTGAGGTCGGGGGTGAGTTGATCCAGGCGGACAATAGCTCGGTTCAACATATGGGTATTCTCCGCTACGTTGATCGAAGGTCTGATACCGATGCCGACCGGCCCGCTCAGGAAAAAGGCGAGAGAGCCGCAAACAGAGAAAGGACAGGGAAACAAAAAGACGTAGGCAAGGAAATCCCTCATGCCTACGTCCCCGCTGGGATCGACTTTGCGCCACACGGGCGGCAAGATCCCAATAAAAAAACCGCAGGCACCAGAGGTCGGTGCGCTGCGGCTCGCCTTGGCGAGTCGGCCAGTTACCTGGCAAAGGGCGCACCACTCCCTTGGAGGAAGCCGGGGATAACCCCCACTCCAAAGCGTCGGCTGATAAGCATCTCGTAAGCCATTCGGTGCGTCTCCTTCATACGCGAACTGCTTGCATCATGGTTTGCGTCATGATCATCGCGCTGCGGGCAGCGGACTTCAAGCCGCCGCTGCCACCCCCGCAACTCTATCACAGCGCCAGGGCTTTGTCAAGCACAAATGTGCGGTAAACATGAGCGCCATGACAGGCGATTTGCAGGCATTTTGCGCGCTGGACAGAACAGGCTGTGCGTGCTAGCATGGTACCGGTACCACATGGGCCATAGCCCCTTCATTTGCCCGTTCTGGTTCTGCCGGTACAACTCGACAAGGATAGTCCGATGCAGTATAGATCGACCTGATGAGGAGGGTTCGCATGGTTGATCATCCTCTCCCTTCATTTGCCATTGCAGAGGATGGCGTTGATCCGCGCCGCGTGCCCCGGCGCAGGCTCTTTAATGGCGTGTCGATGCCCGCCATCGGGTTGGGCACGTTTGGGTCTGACCACGCTCCGGGTGATGCGATTGCGGCGGCTGTGGTGGGCGCGGCGTCGGTTGGCTACCGCCATTTTGACTGTGCCGCGGTCTACGGCAATGAGGCGCTAATTGGCGAGGCATTGCAGCGAGTGATGGCGGGCGGAGTGCGGCGCGAAGAACTGTGGATCACGTCGAAGCTCTGGAACGACAAACATGCCGAGGCCGATGTCATCCCTGCCTTCAAACAGTCGTTGGCGGATCTGCAACTTGAGTATCTGGATCTCTATTTAATCCACTGGCCTTTTCCCAACTACCATGCACCAGGTGTGGACGTTCACTCGCGTGATGAGCAGGCGCAGCCCTACATCCACGAAAACTATATGAAGACGTGGCGGCAGTTGGAAAAGCTGGTGGAACAGGGGTTGGTTCGCTATATCGGCACGTCCAATATGACGATCCCCAAGCTCAAGCTTTTGCTACGTGACGCCGAGATTCAGCCTGCGGTCAACGAGATGGAACTTCACCCGCATTTTCAGCAGCCGGAACTGTTCCAGTTTGTGCGGGACAACGGGATTGTGCCGGTTGCCTACGCCCCGATCGGCTCACCGGCGCGGCCGGAGCGCGACCGCACGCCCGATGACACGGTGGACATCGAAGACCCGGTGATCGTCGAGATCGCCGAGCGGCATGGCATTCATCCAGCCGTGGTGTGTATCAAATGGGCCGTGCAGCGCGGCCAGGTGCCGATCCCGATGTCGACCAAACGCGAACACTATCTGGCGAACCTGCGCGGCGTGGTCACCGACCCGCTGACCGACGACGAGATGGCGGCGATTGCTGGCATCGACCGCAACTGCCGCTTGATCAAAGGACAGGTGTTTCTCTGGAAAGAGGGACAGCATTGGGAGGATTTGTGGGATGTGACCGGCGAGATCACACCGCCTTGACCTCGATTCCTTGACTTCGACTATTTGATCGTACTTACTCTTTTGCAAGATCCAGCCACAGAGGAGTGTATTCGATGTCTAGCCGCGCCGTTGCTCGTTTTGAGCCGACTTGGGAATCACTTCGCAACTACCGTGTCCCCGCGTGGTATGAGGATGGGAAGTTCGGTATCTTCATCCATTGGGGCGTCTATGCCGTGCCTGCCTTTGGCAATGAGTGGTATCCGCGCAACATGTACCTCCAGGGGAGGCCGGAATATGAACACCATATCGCCACCTATGGGCCGCACGATGTGTTTGGCTATAAGGACTTTATCCCGCTCTTTCAAGCGGAGCGGTTTGACCCGGCGGCTTGGGCCGATCTGTTCCGCCGCGCCGGGGCGCGCTTTGTCGTGCCCGTAGCGGAGCATCACGACGGCTTTGCGATGTATGATTGCAGCTTTTCCCGCTGGACGGCGGTGCAGATGGGGCCGAAGCGCGATGTGATCGGCGAACTGGCGGATGCGGTGCGCCAGGCCGGGATGGTCTTTGGGCTTTCCAGCCACCGCGCCGAACACTGGTGGTTTATGAACGGCGGGCGCGCCTTCCCCTCGGATGTGCAAGACCCGGCCTATGCCGATTTTTATGGCCCGGCGGTGGTGCATACCCACGGCAAGGATGGGCAATTGGACACCGAGCCGTACCCGTCGCCCGAATACCTGGAGGATTGGCTGGCGCGCACGGTCGAACTGGTGGACAAGTATCAACCGCAACTGGTCTGGTTTGACTGGTGGATTGGGCATCCTGCCTTTGAGCCGTACTTGCAGCGGTTTGCAGCGCACTATTACAACCGCGGGCTGGAATGGGACAAGGGGGTCGCTATCAACTACAAGAACCAGTGTTTCCCGGAAGGGACAGCCGTCCTTGACCTGGAACGCGGCCAGTTGAAGGACATCCGCCCGATGCTGTGGCAGAACGATACGTCTGTCTCGAAGAACTCTTGGGGCTATGTGCAGGATCAGGATTACAAGCGTGCGACTGACCTGATCCAAGACCTTGTGGACGTGGTGAGCAAGAACGGGGCGCTGCTGCTCAATATCGGCCCCAGGCCGGATGGCACGATCCCGGAGCCGGAGCAGGACTTGCTTCTGGAGATCGGGAAGTGGCTGCAGGTCAACGGCGAGGCGATCTATGAGAGCCGCCCGTGGACGGTCTTTGGCGAAGGCCCCACGGAGGTGCCTGAAGGGATGTTTACCGATACGCAGCGCGCTGCGTTTACGGCGCAGGACTTTCGCTTTACGCGCAAGGCGGATGCGATCTATGCGATCTGCTTAGGACGTCCAAGCGGTGAGGTGACGATTCGCAGTTTGGGCAGCGGGTCGTCGCTGCATGCCGACCAGATCGCGCAGGTGACGCTGCTGGGTGTTCCTGGCGATCTGCGCTGGCGGCAGGACGGATCAGGGCTGCATATCGATCCGCCTGTCCGGTTAACGGGTGACCACGCCTATACGTTTAAGATTCGGACGCGCGGGTAGTTTTCTCATTGAAAATGGGTGACCGGCGTTTCGCAAGCGCCGGTCACCTCGTCGCGCCGGTTTTGCGCGCAGCGACCCACCTGCGGTGATTGTGGCCTTCCACGCCTGGCAGCCACGTCAGGCTGCCAACCTGGCCTACGCAGCCATGCTACCCCTTGATGCCCGTCAGGGCGATGCCACGCACAAAGAGCCGCTGGCCGAAGAAAAAGACCACCAATACCGGCAGCAGGACCAGCAGCGCGACCGCCATCATGTGATGGTAGTTGGTCGGCCCGTAGGCCCCGCGGAACATGTTCAGCCCAACCGCCAACACCTGGAGGTTTGTAGACCGGATGTAGATCAGGGGCGGGAGGAAGTTGTTCCAGTTGCCGATAAACGCGAAGATCACCACAGTTGCCAACGCCGGTTTGGCCAGCGGCACGATGATGTTCCACAAAATGCGCCAGGAGGAAGCGCCATCCAGACGGGCGGCTTCGTCCAATTCGTGAGGGATGCCCAAAAAGAACTGGCGCAGGAGAAAGATGAAGAACGGCCAGCCAAACCAGGGGGGGACCATGAGCGGAAGCCAGGAGTCGTTCCAGCCCAGCCGCGTGAAGAGGACGTACTGCGGGATAATGGTGACTTCGGTGGGCAGCAGCATGGTCGCCAGCACCAGCGCAAAGAAGAACTCCTTGCCGCGCGCCCGCAGACGCGCAAAGGCATAAGCTGCTAGGCTGCATGAGATGACGTTGCCGATAATGTTGCCGGTGGTGATGATCAGCGAATTGAGCAGAAAGCGGTTGAACGGCAGATAGGCCGTCCATCCTTGCACAAAATTGTCCCAGCGTACAGGGTTTGGAATCCACTGCGGCGGGAAGATAAAGATCTGTTTTGGATCTTTGAGCGCGGTCGAGAGCATCCACAGCAGCGGGATGACAAAGAAGACTGCGCCCGGCAGGACCAGCCCATAGACGATGACCGCATGCACGATCTGGCGGGTGGTGCGCCGCTGATACCACGGTGTCGAGCGAATCGCACGCGAGGGGCTGCTTGCGTCTGAGGTCAGGGTTTGGCTCATGGCATCGTCTCCTTACAGCCGGGCTGCACCTTCGTAATAGACCCAGCGGCGGCTGCCCCACAACTGGAGCAGCGTCAGCGCCAGGATGATGGCGAAGAGAATCCAGGCGAGCGCAGAGGCATATCCCATCTTCAAATATTGAAAGGCAGCTTGATAGATGTAATAGACAAAGACAAAGGTGGCTGTTCCTGGCCCGCCTTGTGTCATCACCAACACGTCGGTGAGGATTTGGAAGGAGTTGATGGTGGAGATGACGATCACAAAGAAGAGTACGGGCGAGAGCATGGGGAGCGTGACGTGGCGGAACTCATGCCA
>CAZYQJ010000400.1:0-5533 GCA_964649925.1 uncultured Litorilinea sp. | reverse complement strand
TATGAAGCCAAACCCTGCCAGCCGGGCGGGGGAGGAGATAGTCCTAGTCGCCAGAACCAGGAGCCGGCATCGTGCCGCGACCGCGCTGCGCCTTTGGCACGCCGCCTGGCCACCACGTCCAACGCCCAAACAGCGCCGCCAACGCCGGATCGAGGATTGTGCGCACGATGAACGTATCCACCAGCACGCCAAGAGCGACAGCAAAACCAACCTGTGCCAGGAACTTGATCTCACCGGCCATCAGCCCGGCGAAGGTACCGGCCAGGATCAGGCCCGCCGCGGTGATAATTGCGCCGGTGGTGGCGACGGCTACATGGACACCTTCACGTACGCCGTGATAACCGACTTCTTCCTTGATGCGTCCGAATAGGAAGATGCTGTAATCGATACCAAGTGCCACCAGAAAGACGAACATCAGAAACGGCACGAAGAATGACAACCGGGGGGTGTCGAAGAAAACGTCGAAGACGATATTGGCGACGCCCAGAGTAAAGGCGTAGCTGAGCAGCACGGTGCCAATCAGATATAACGGGGCAACGACGCTACGCAGCATGAGCAGCAGCACAATGAAAATCCCGGCTAACACGATGCCGAATGCCCGCACGAAGTCGCGATCCAGCGTTTCTTTGATGTCGGTAAATACTGCCGCCGTGCCGCTAATGCCAATCTCATGTTCGCCGCCGTAACGCGTCAGCACGTCACGAATTTCCTCCACCGCCTTAAAACTCTCATCAGCGCCCGGCTCATTGGCCAGATTAATGGTCATTCGGTAAGCGCGGCCATCCTGCGACAGGTAGCTGCTAGCAATTGGGGCGAAGGCGTCGAACAGTGGTCCGGCTTGGTCCAGCATTAGGTACGGATCATCGAGTCCTGCAAGTCGCTCGCTCAAGCCCGTCACTGTTGCCACCATTCCGTCCGGGTCCGCCGCAATTGTCTCTGGTCCACTGTCCAGGAGGATCTGAAGCTGTGCTAGCTTTGGATCGTCGGCCAACACAGGGAAGTGCTCTGTTACACGTCGCAAGTAGTCCTTTGTGCCGCTAATAACCGACTCGATTTGCTGTGGATCGCCGCTTTCAAGTGTCTGGCTCACCATACCAAGTGCCATTTGAAGCTGCGTATCGAGCCGGAGAAGGTTCTGGAACTGATCACTGTGCATACCAAGTGGGTTGTTCAGACTCATGATATCGGTGACACCATCGACTGCAGCCAGCTCTGCATTGAGACCAGCAATTTCGGCGGCCAAGGTCTCTGGGGAGCGATTGGCAGCGACAACGGTCATCGGGTAAAGCAACCCAGAGCCGAAGTTCGCTTCGAGCAGGTTGTAACCCTGGATCGACTCCATGTCGTCCGGGTAATCGGAGATGACTTCATAGTTCAGATCGCGCGTCAGTCCGTACACGCCGAAGGGAACCATGATGGCGACGATCACCACGATGGTTACCAACGGGTGCGAACTGACCAGGCGAGAGGTGAAGTCATACCACTTGCCGTGCGAACGATGGCGCGCTTTATTGGGCCAGAAGGCGCGCTCGCCCAACAGCGACAGCAGGGCAGGGGTCAAGGTCAGGCCGGCCAAAAGTCCTACCACAATGCCCACAGCCAGCATCGGGCCGGTGTTGGCAAAGGCTTTGAGTTCCGCAAAGGCCATCCCCATGAAACCCACAAAAACTGTCGCAGCGCTGCTGGAAATCGTTTCTCCGACGCGATGCACCGTTTCTTGTGTCGCCACAGTAATGTCATGGGTAGCCGCCATCTCTTCGCGGAAACGGTTGATCAGAAACAAGCAGTAGTCGGTGCCTGCACCATACATCACGATGATCACGAAGGCATTCATCTGGCTGATTACGGTCAGCACGCCCGCATCGCCCAACACACCCAGTAAGCCGACGGTGACGAGGAACGCCATCGTCACCGCAAAGAGCGGGATAAGGGGGCTGACCGGTGAGCGATAGATCACCAGCAGGAAGACGATCACCAGCGCCACAGTTATAATCAGCGTCCGATCCAGCGATTCCAGTTGGACTTCATCGCCTTCGGCGTTGATCTTGGCCTGCCCAGTGTGGTAAACCTCGATGTCGCTTGGCGTATGGTCGTCCAGCCACTCGTCGATTGCATCAACAGTGTCTAGACTCTCTTGATCGGGCGTACTCAGCGCAAAGGCTACGAACGCGTAGCGGCCATCTTCTGACACTAACTGCGCCGCCAGTCGGGGGTCTAGGCTGGGTGAACTGACATCGATGATGTTGTTTGGCGAGTCCTCGCTCATCAGCCACGTGGTGAGACTTGCCATGTAGCTCCAAGTGGGTGTAGTTTCTGCGATCCCGCCCGGGTCCCCGCTGTCAATCACGATCAGGCCACTGCTAGGTGAGAAATCTTCCGGAAACACTTCCTGATAGAGCCGTTCAGCTTCGGCGAAGGGGGCGTCGTCGGTGAGAAAATCGCGTTGGTCGGATGTGCCAACCTCGTCCAGGCTAGGAGCGATCACAGGTAGAGTTACGGCCAGCGCTACCCAGGTGATGATGATCGACACACGATATTTAGTGGCCCACTGGCCAAGGTGACGAAACATGGTATTATTGCCTCCGAGAGCTTAGTGAACTTGAATTCAAAATATGAATCCAAATTCATTTTATGAATATAGATTCATTTTACGTATAATCGTCGAAGAGACTACCCCTAAAAAATGGGGGACCAGTCATGATAGAGAAAGGGATTAATATGGCAACTCAAGATGCGCAGTCTCGACGTGAGCGGCGGGCTTCCCGGCGACGTGCGCACATTTTAGATGCTGCAGCTTCTGTGTTTGCCGCTCAGGGTGTCCACTACACCACAATCAAGGATATTGCGGTGGCCGCTGATATCGCTGATGGAACGGTTTACAACTATTTTGAGAGTAAAGAAGATCTGGTGTTGGCACTTCTGGATCGTCTGGCCAATCTCGACGAACGACGCGAGGTGATGGAACACTCGCTTCAAGAGGATGTCAGAGTCTTTTTCACCCGCCACATTGCGGACCGTCTGACGTTGACTCTAGAAAATAAAACCTTAATAGCGGCCGTGCTGCCCGAACTCCTCAGCTCGCCAGCGCTAGGTCAGCGATACAAACAGGTGGTTGTCAGGCCTGGTATTGAAATGATGGAGCAACATCTGGCGACACGCCAGGATGCAGGACAGATTCCATCAATCGATGTGCCTGTTGCCAGTCGTTTGGTGAACGCGACGTTACTTGGGCTCGCCGTGATGGCGCTGTTCGGCGAGGAAGTTACAGAAAACATGTGGTCCGATCCGCAGGCGCTGGCGAATGTCATCACTGCGTTCATCTTTGACGGACTGAACGCTGTTAGCCCGCCGAAAGTCGAACAGTCACTACCCGAATCCAGTTAGTGCGGTTGAGCGAGACCGTCAGCACGTGCGGCGGGAACGCTTAACTGCTGATCAAGAAACCGATAGAAGTTACTACACAGGTCACGACCTATACCTACGACGCGGCAGGGCGGCAAGCCACGGTGACCTCGCAGGGGGTCACCACGACGCATGTTTACGACGCGGCCAGCCGGGTTGTCGAGGAGCGCGACCCGGTGGGCCATGCCGTGATCTACACCTACAACACGCCGGGCAACTGGTGGCGCTCGAAGACCAGAATCACAGGGTCACTCAATACCATTACGACGTGCGCGGGCGGCTGGTGCGGGTGATCTTTCCCGACGGCAGCGAGATGGCCTACGAATACGATCTGGCCGGGCGACAGACGGGAATCACCGAACTGAATGGCACGCTAACGCAGCAGGAATACAATGCCTTAACAACCCTGCATCTTGAGTCAAACTGCCTTTAAAAAGAAAGGATGTTACATGGCAACTGACAAGACCTTCCCTGCCATACAGGATCTGTGGCGTGGGGCGTTGCTCAACACGATTGCCCACGCGATCTGGATTGCCGCCGATCCGTTGCTGGCCTACGAAGTTGGCTGGAATGGCAAAAACTACCTGCGCCAAGACTCAATGGGCACAAGTAGTGCTATTCACTTTGCAGATAGTTCCACTGTCGTAGGGACATTTTTTGCTTCCGGCAGCATCTATAATCCATTCAGCAATCCGGACTACGTGTATGATATCGAGCTTTTTTCGTGGAATACCCAGGGAGCTGCGTGTCATTGCTAACGTCGAAACTCTAAGCTTTATGCAGCAGGAGTATAAGGGTGTCGTGCAACCCATCATCACGGCGGCATTTTGGGGTTCGGACAGAAACCTGACGACGGCGATGCCATGGGACAAAATCTGGGAGAACGGGGCGCATATTCTTGAAATCGAACTGATGCCATTAGAAAGCGTGTTTGAAACCCTTGAAGCAGACCTGGAAATAACTGCCGAACAACTTGATCTCATCAAGGCGCTATTCCGTAAACGAGGAATGGAACTGGATTCGACGATCATTTTGGATGACGGAGAATATAGGGCGCTAATTTCTCACGGAAATGCTGGAATTGCTGAAACCGAAAGGCTGCTAAGCGCGATAAACATCCGGCTTCCGTAAATCCACTGACCTGCCCCCCGGAGACTGATCCAGTTTGTGTGCGAGGTTCGGACTATCAAGGAGGCAGGGAAATGCCACGCAAACGTTATTCACCCGACGAAATCATCCACAAGTTACGCGAGGCTGAAGTCTTGCTCAGCCAGGGTCAGACGGTCCAAGAAGCGGTGCGCCAGCTGGGCATCGCGGAGCAGACGTACTACCGCTGGCGCAAAGAGTACGGCGGGCTGGACAAGAGCCAGGCGGCTCGACTCAAAAGCTGGAGCGCGAAAATCTGAGGCTGAAGAAGTTGGTAGCGAACCTCTCGCTGGACAAAGCGATTTTGGAGGAAGCGCTGTCAAAAAGGTGGTCAGCCCGGCCACGCGACGCGAGGTCGTGGCCGACGTGTAGCAGCGATTGGGCGTTCCTGAGCGGTGCGTCTGCCGGGTGTTGAGACAATCACACGTCCCGCAGCGGTACGCTATCATCGCGGCGAGGACGACATGACCTGCCCCAGGGTCTATGCCACCCGTAAAGTTAGGCTCTGAGCGGCAGTGGCGAGTGATCCGGGGAGCCGTTTGTGCTTGGCCCAGGTGCAAAGTCGCTCTAATCCTCAACCTGCGCCTGCAAGTGGTAGATTGCCCAGAAGCGATTCCAACGGGCCCAAAAGAGGTAGAAGCGCGGCCAGAAATTGTAGATAACTCTCATTGATCCGGACTCTACAGATCTGGTAGAGCAGAGTCAAGCGGTGAATCCGCTCATGCTTTGCGTGCATAGCGCTCGCGTGAGACACGCAGCACTTTCTCGCGGTTGTGGTTGTGAGAGTTGGCGAGTGGAAGCGTCTGCGCCGGAAACGGGCGGGCTGCCTCAGCGTGAATCACGAGCTTGGCGATGACCTGGTGCCGGCCAAGCTCGGTCAGGTCTTCCGGCGTGTAGAGCTTGCTAAATTCGCGCGAGAGCAGTTCTGCATCCTCGGCGCCTACCGTGAAGCTCAACAGGTTGCCCGCGTTGCCGAAAATGGCGG
>CAZYQJ010000399.1:3731-5543 GCA_964649925.1 uncultured Litorilinea sp. | reverse complement strand
GTCCCGCAACACAGACCATGGGCACACTGCTGAAAAAGGTCCCCGCTTCCCCGGCTTGCGTGATCCACGTACGCCATTGCTGTGCTTCATCCGGTGTGATGACGCCCGCTGCAAGGGCTTGTTGGGGAACAGTTTCATAGAAGGGTGTCTCTTTAGGAATAAAGGAAAGTCTCGGATGCAGTTCAACCACAACATCGACAAATCCCTGACAGCGGAACAGGCGATAGAGTTGGCGTCCAGCATAGCCATTGGGGCGTGACTCCGCCACGAAACGCGCCATGCGTCGTTCCACGTCAACGAGATCGGAGTCGGTGGAGGCCGCGCCCCAATCAGCATCGCCCACCGCGACCCAACTGCCGGGGCGGGTCACGCGGTACAGGGCCGCCAGTGCCTGTTGCGGATCAATGGATGCGGGTAATACCTGGAAGAGCCGATCCGCCACGCAGGCGTCAAAACTCTCCGGTTCAAATGGGAGGTCGAGGATATCTGCTGCCCGATGGTGTACCCAGGCCGCGACCTTGGCGGCTTGGGCTTCTGCCGTCGCCAAGGCGATCATCTCTTCGTCAAGGTCAATGCCCACCACCTGCCCGCCGGGGCCAACCCGTGAGGCAAGGGGAACGGTATCAATGCCGGGGCCGCACGCCGCTACCAACACATGGTCACCGAGTTTGAGTTGCAGCAAGTCATAGAGACGCTGCTTGAATGGCTGCAGTCGTGCCGCGATGCGGTGCAGCATATCAGGATCAACATAGCCGGCAGATTTAGGCATGGGTCCTCCTTGATCGCAAGCGTAAGATTCGTTAACTGCGCCCCTGATCGGCCTATCCGGGTAAAGAGAGCCATGGGCTTTGCCGACTTATGGTTGCACAACAACTTCTTGCGTGGTTCCCGAATCGATCCCCAACACGTAGCAGTTCATCCAGTCGAGCAGCGCCTGATTTTGTGCCCGTCGCCTCGTCGGGTCGCCAAACCAGGATCCGTTGTAGCTGCCTCCAGGGAGGCGCAGCATCTCGACTGCACAGCCGTTGGCCCTGAGCACTGCGTGGAACTGCTCCGGCTGTTCGGCCAGGCAGCGATCGAGGCAGGCATGGAGGAGGGCGGCTTGCGTTACGCAATTGGTTTCGCCGCCACTCATAGCTGCTCCATGGTCATTCTGCCTTGTATGCAATTGTCGATTCGGTCGTGAATAGAGAGGCAGGGAACAGGATACAGCAAGACAGTCAGAAAGTAGCACCGCACGCGGGCAGTGTCAACCTTGTGAAACATGTCATCATCTCCCTTTATACGCTGAGCTTGCAATCATACCATTTTTTCCGCCTCCGTCACCGCTCGCTCCAACCTCCGCGCCGGTCCCGGCACGAGCTACCGGGTTGTTGATGTCGCCACACCGGGTCAGGTGCTCATTTTGGACAACGCCTACACCTACTCCCTCTCAACTCGAGGCAATCACCGCCCCGTCTGGCCCCTGCTGATCACATAGCTCGCCGCTTGGCAACCCAGTATGTCCAGGCATGCGTGAAGTCACGTTGAATCGCTTTTCAAGGTTGGACAGCCTGCAGATAACGTGCCAGGATGATGTCGGTAAAGCTGGGACAAGTCTTCCAGGGCTCGTCGAGGTCTTTACCTCCGTAGCCATGTTCGGCCACATGGCCGATGCGCGGGTTGCCCAATGGATCGAGGGCCAATAGGGGCTGCTGCCCGCTGACCCACGTCGAGATGGAGCAGTGGCGGATTGGCGCTACCGGATAATCAGCCTCCAGTGCCGTACTCTGTTCGAGCACCCTAGACTGCCAGACTGCTGCGTTCGACTCG